>JAKPSO010000893.1 GCA_029571495.1 Pseudomonadota bacterium | reverse complement strand
AGGAATTCGACGTTTGCACGTCGGACCATTTCCTTGACCAGCTCGGACTTCCAGAGCTTGGTCGTCAACGCGACCTGTGCTTCGTCTGGCGTCGCTGAGGCCTTGATCAATTCGATGATCGGGTCGACGTTTGCGAGGGCGACAGCCAGGCCTTCCAAGATGTGCGCGCTGGCACGGGCTTGGCGCAGTTCAAACTGCGTGCGACGTGTGACAACTTCGCGGCGGTGCAGGATGAACTGTTCGAGGAACTCTTTTAGATTGAGCAGACGCGGACGCATGTCCACGAGCGCAATCATGTTCATGCCGAAGCTGTCTTGCAGCTGCGTGTTCTTGTAGAGATTATTGAGGACGATGTCCGGAACTTCGCCGCGCTTCAGTTCGATGACGATGCGCATACCGGATTTGTCGGACTCGTCGCGCAGGTCGGAAATGCCTTCGAGGCGCTTGTCGCGGACCAATTCGCCGATTTTTTGTAAGAGCGTCGACTTGTTGACCTGGTACGGAATTTCATCAACGATGATGGCCTGACGATCGGTCTTGCCGATGGGTTCAAAGTGCGTGCGCGCGCGCATCACGACGCGGCCGCGGCCCGTGCGGTAGCCATTGACCACGCCCTCAAGGCCGTAGATGTAGCCGCCGGTTGGGAAATCTGGCGCCGGAACGAGCTCGATAAGTTCGTCGATCGTGATTTCCGGCTTCTTCAGCATCGCCTGAACGCCGTCGATCACCTCGCCGAGATTGTGCGGCGGGATGTTGGTCGCCATGCCCACCGCGATGCCAGACGCACCATTGACCAGAAGATTCGGAAATTTGGCTGGAAGTACCGTCGGTTCTTGTTCTTTTCCGTCGTAGTTGGGCTGGAAATCAACCGTTTCTTTTTCGAGATCGCCCAGCATCTCCGCCGTGAGCTTCTGCAGACGACACTCGGTGTAGCGCATCGCCGCCGCGTTATCGCCGTCGACCGAGCCGAAGTTGCCCTGACCGTCGACCAAGGTGTAGCGCATCGAAAAATCCTGCGCCATCCGAACCAGCGTGTCGTAGATCGACGCATCGCCGTGCGGGTGAAACTTACCCATCACCTCGCCCACCACACGCGCGCACTTCACATACGGGCGGTTATGAACGTTATTGGCCTCGTGCATACCGTAGAGAACGCGGCGATGCACCGGTTTGAGGCCATCGCGAACGTCGGGGAGCGCGCGCCCCACGATCACGCTCATGGCGTAATCAAGGTACGAGGTGCGCATTTCTTGCTCCAGACTGATCGGGAGAGTTTCTTTAGCGAATTGATCCATACGTGGGCGGTCTTGGTCAGTCTGTTACCAGACTGTTTCGGCGAAAAAGGTCAACTTAGCATTTTAAGGGTCTGGAGCCGAATGTGGCACGTTGCGTAACTGCGACAAGTCGGAAACTCTTTACCGAACAACGCATTAACTTATGGTTCGCGCATTGCACCGCCCAAAAAGGCGGTGGTATATTGCGACAGGAGGGGACTTTGCGCTGCACGCTGATGTTCGAATGTGTGTTTAGTGTGCAATTTGCAAAGTCGCCGTGACATCGTCTCAAGCCTTCAAGGGGTACAAAACCAATGAAACTTCGCTTTATTGCTAGCGCTGTCTCGGGTGCAGTGGTCGCGCTTTCCGCGAGCGTTGTATTCGCGCAAGCCAATCCGGCCAGCAGCGGCTACGTGATTTCCGCCACCGGCGCTGCCGGCAACAACGTTGTTCGTAGCGGTCGTTACGGCACCAACAACGCTTCGTGCAACCTGTGCTGGCGCACGGCGTACTGGACGCCTGCGATGGCCATCGCCGAATGCGATCCTGATCTGGTGAAGAAGGCAGCTGCCCCAGCCCCAGCCGCTCCTGCACCTACCGCTAAGCCAGCCGCGCCTGCTGCTCCAGCGCCTGCTGCTGCGGCCAAGCCAGCCACCGCGCCTGCCGCGCCTGCTGCTCCTTCGGTTCAGAAGATCACGCTTGCTTCCAAAGCGCTGTTCGACTTCGACAAGGCAGTTCTGAAACCTGAAGGCCAAGCCGTCCTTGATCGCGAAATCGTTTCGCGCATCAAAGAAGTGCAAAAGCTTGAGCTCGTACTTGTAACCGGTCACACTGATCGTCTCGGTTCGCAACAGTACAACCAGAAGCTCTCTGAGCGTCGTGCTGCTGCCGTTGCTGCCTACTTGGCCAGCAAAGGCGTTGCCAAAGACAAGATCGAAACGCTCGGCATGGGCAAAACCCAACCAGTTCCAGGCGTAGTTTGCGAACAGAAGAACCGTAAGGCTCTGATCGCTTGCCTGCAACCGCATCGCCGCGTTGAAGTTGAAGTCAAAGGCGAAATCGTTATCCGTAAGTAATTACGTAACGAGCTTTGCTCCGAAAAACCCCGCTTCGGCGGGGTTTTTCTTTTGTGCCGTGCCTAGTGCGTCCGCTGCCGACGCGTGCTGCAATACAGTAACGCACGACTGCAAATCGGTGTCTGCTTGGTCTCGACACGTAACGGAATGAACAACATGCCAAACACGCTCATTTCTGCCCGCTGGCTCATCACCGCCATGTCAAACGGCGGCGACGTCCAGACGCTTGAAAACGCGTCGATCTTAGTGTCCGCGGATGGTCGCATCGTCGATGTAGGTCCGACGACGGAGCTCGCCGCACGGTCAGGCGTTTCGCATCGCGTAGAGCTACCGAATCATCTCCTCGCCCCCGGCTTAATCAATGCGCATTGTCACAGCGCCATGACGCTCATGCGCGGCGCTGCGGATGATCTCCCGCTTGAGCGTTGGCTCAAAGAGCGCATCTGGCCGATGGAAGGCGCGCTGCTGGATGATCATTTCGTTGGTGTAGGAACGCGCCTCGCGGCGGCTGAAATGCTTCTGGGCGGCACGACGACATGCGCCGACATGTACTTCTACTCGAAGGCGGCTGCGCAGGCGTATTTGGAGCTTGGGCAGCGTGCTGTCCTGGCGCTAGGGATTGTTGATTTCCCGACCCGCTACGCGCCGGACGCTGATGCCTACATCTCGTTGGGACTCGCAGTGCGCGACGAATTCATCGACGAGCCCCTACTGTCGTTCTGCCTAGCACCACACGCTCCTTACACCGTCGGCGACGCCTCGTTTTCGCGCGTTGTTGCGTTTGCCAATGAGCTTGGCATCCCCATTCACACGCACCTGCAAGAAACCGCAAACGAAGTCTCCGACGCACTCGCGAAGAGCGGCGAGCGTCCAACCGCGCGACTGGCGCGGCTGGGCGTACTCGGACCGGAGTTCTTCGCGGCCCATTGCGTGCATCTCGACGATGCCGACATTGCGACACTCGCACGCTATGGCGCGTCCGTCGTGCACTGCCCGTCGTCAAACCTCAAGCTCGCCAGCGGTATCGCCCCCATCGCAAAGATGCTTGCAGCGGGCATCATCGTTGCGCTCGGGACGGACGGCGCGGCGAGCAACAACCGCCTCGACATGTTCGAGGAAATGCGGCTGGCCGCGTTACTCGCGAAAGTTCAGGCGAACGACGCAACGGCCGTCTCCGCGCGTGACGCATTCACAATGGCGACGCTCGGTGGGGCCCGCGCCACGGGCCTCGCTACCGTCACGGGCTCGCTTGAAGCAGGCAAGGTGGCAGACTTCATTGCGGTCGCGCTAGATAGCCCCGCGATGAGGCCCCTCTTCGACCCGGTCTCACACTTCGTTTACGCCGCATCTCGCGCGGACGTCACACACGTGTGGGTGAACGGAATTCCACGCGTCGCTGAACGTGCGCTGCTCGGAAACGCGGCGCACGCTTTGGCAGAATTGGGGCCACAGGTCGCCTCGCTCGCCGAACGCGTGAGCGCTCTACGTACTTAACGCGCCTTATTACGGAAGCCCAAACCTATCATGTCAACACAAACCGCCGCCAACGCCAACGCGGACGCCGCCGAACTTGCGAAGTTCTCCGCTCTCGCGAGCCAATGGTGGGATGTCAACGGCAAATTTCGGCCGCTGCACGATATCAATCCGTTGCGCCTAGCACTGATCGATGAACACGCTGGCGGTGTTAAGGGCAAACGTGCGATTGACGTGGGCTGCGGTGGCGGCATTGCATCCGAAGGGCTCGCCCGCATGGGTGCTCAGGTGACGGGCATTGACATGGCGACGAAGGCACTCGCCGTTGCAAAACTCCACGCACTGGAAACCAACACCGTCGTCGACTATCGCGAGACGACAGCCGAGGCAGCAGCGCTTGAGCATGCAGGCACATTTGACGTCGTGTCCTGCCTCGAGATGCTTGAGCATGTGCCCGATCCGGCCTCGGTCGTGCGCGCGTGCGCTACGCTCGCTAAGCCCGGCGCAACGCTTGCATTCAGCACCATTTCTCGCACGCCCAAAGCATACGCAATGGCCGTTCTCGGCGCGGAGTATGTGCTGGGCCTGTTGCCGAAGGGTACGCACGATTACGCGAAATTCATCAAGCCCTCCGAGTTGGTGGGCTTCGCGCGGGAGGCTGGTCTGGAACTGGTCGATCTGCGCGGCATGGATTACAGCCCGTTCACCCACCGCGCTAAGTGGATTGACGACACTGCGGTGAACTACATCGTTGTCTGCCGCAAACCAAAATGACGCGGCGTGTGGCGAAGCCTTGCTAGAATCGCAAGCATTGGGCGGTTAGCTCAGCGGTAGAGCACTGCCTTCACACGGCAGGGGTCACTGGTTCGATCCCAGTACCGCCCACCAAGAAAATCAAGGACTTACGAGAAATCGTCGGTCCTTTTTCTTTTGTCGTATCGAAGATTCGCTCTAGTGCCACGCGCGCTCTATGGCAAACGAGCGATAGCGTACAGACGAAAGTATCGATTGCGTGCAGCCTGCGCTTTCCTCCCGTAACTGGAAAGCCAAGAATGAAAACAGACGCGCAAATTCAGCATGACGTAATCGCCGAACTGAAGTGGGAACCCTCCATTAATTCGACGGAAATTGGTGTTGAAGTCAAAGACGGCGTTGTAACGCTCGCGGGACACGTCGCGACGTATGGTGAGAAATGGGACGCGCCGACCGGTGCGGGTGTACGAACGCACTTCTCTGACGACTTGCTGTGGTTGCCGTATGCGACTGCGCATTACCTAACCGCCACAGCGGACATCGGACTGCTTGACGAGGCCGTGCCGTTTCTGGAGGGCATTGCTATTCCCGAAGGCGCGGAGGACGCGTACTACGCGCCCAATGTGAGCACGGCGCAGGCGTCCTTATACGAACATGCAGCGCGCACCATCGATCGCAGCTTACGAGTCGGCGAACATGGTTTGCCGCTCATGGGCAGCGGTGATTGGAACGATGGCATGAGTCGCGTGGGCATCGCGGGACGCGGCGAGTCGGTGTGGCTCGCATGGTTCCTGTGCAAAGTGGTTGCGGAATTTGCGCCGATTGCGCGCGCACGCAGCGACGAAATTCGAGCGGTACGATGGGAAACAGCGGCCGAAGGTTGGAAGGCCTCGCTTGAAGCCAACGCGTGGGACGGTGAATGGTTCCGCCGCGCTTTCTTCGACGACGGACAAACGCTTGGCTCGCACGAAAATCCTGAGGCGCGAATCGACCTCATTGCACAGGCGTGGGCTGTCGTCTCGGGTGCCACGAACGTCGAGAAGCAGCAGAGCGCAATGCGAGCCGTGGAAGCGCATCTCATCGATCACGATGCCGGCCTCATCAAACTTCTTGATCCACCGCTAGTAGACGCAGTGCCAAGCGCGGGCTACATCCAAGCGTATCCACCGGGCGTGCGCGAAAACGGCGGGCAGTATTCGCATGGTGCGGTCTGGGCCTTAATGGCGCAGGCCAAGCTTGCCGCGCTGACGCCGCTGGACCACGAAGCACGCGAGTTACCGTATCGCTACTTCACCTACCTGAGCCCGGCGCATCGTGCGCAGCACGCGACTTGCGGTGAGACATACGGCCTCGAACCGTACGCGATGGCCGGTGACGTTTACACGCAGCCACCGTACGTCGAACGCGGCGGCTGGAGTTGGTACACAGGAGCCGCGGCGTGGATGCACCGCGCGGCTATCGAGTCGATCTTTGGTTTGCAACAAACCGCCGAGACGTTGACGTTTAACCCATGCCTACCCAAAGCCTGGCAACGCGCAGAGCTCACACTGCGGCGCGACGAGACGACATTGCACTTCGTCTTTCTCAGGGGGACGGCGTCACAACTGCAAGCGGAGGCGGACGCCTTGGGCGCGGAAATATTGCCGCCGAGCACGGCGCTGCACTGGAAAGCGGTCGGCAAGGTTGCCTCATTCATCGTTCCGCTAACGTAAGTAACAGCTTTTATGCTCTAGCGGCCGTCCGTCGTGTCTCGGTAAGACTTTTATGCGGTTATCGACATTTAGACAAACCTAAATTCCAGAACGAAGTGCGCGCCTTCGGTACGAGAGGAAGGCTGGAGGCGTGAGAGCGTCAAGCGGTAGTCTTTCGGTTGTTCAAAGACG
>JAKPSO010000889.1 GCA_029571495.1 Pseudomonadota bacterium | reverse complement strand
TCGGGCGGATCGCAGGCAAAGGCTTCAACGACGATGCTTGCCGGTTCCACCAGAGCGGAGGCGCCCCAATTGAGGACGGTCACGCCCGAGAGCGTTTGGGTTTCGAGCGTCGTGTCGATCATCGGCGCGATGAAGCAAAACGCACCAAGGTCGTCCACAATCAGGCGCACGTTCAGCCCGTGTTCGCCGCTGAGCTGACGCGCCAAGCGCCAGCACACGCCGATGTCGCCGTAGTTGTCGATGACGCGACAGAAAATATCGACGCTTCTCATCAACTTTTGTGCGGTAGCGACTTATCAGCCGTCGTTACAGCCTGATAAAACGCTGAGTCGACATATAGCAAGAAATGCGTGAAACGACCGTGTGTTGGTCGTTTGAGCGTAAAAGATGTATTGGATCCGCTACGCAGGCCCAGCACTCCCCGTCTCGTGAGCGACCGGCGGTCCGTGCCCGCCCCAGAAGTCCAGCGCACTTGGAGCGCTACGCGGCAGAGATTAACGCTTCAAGTTTCCCCGCATCCACCGCGAAGGCGCGAATGCCTTCGGCCAATTTCTCGGTCGCCATCGCGTCGTTGTTGAGCGCGTAGCGGAATGCGGGTTCGGACGTGTCTATGCGAACCGGCGCAATCGTGGCCTTCTCGGCGGGAATAAGTTTGCGAACGACGGTGTCGTTCATGCTTTGCAATTGATTGAGCAAATCGGGAGAAATGGTGAGCAGGTCGCAGCCCGCGAGCGCGAGGATTTCTCCCACATTGCGGAAGCTCGCGCCCATCACTTCGGTCTTGTAACCGAAGTGTTTGTAGTAGCTGTAGATGTAGCGTACCGACTGCACCCCGGGGTCTTCTTCGGCCGTGAAGTCTTTGCCGTCACGCTTCTTGTACCAATCGAGAATACGGCCCACGAACGGTGAAATCAACGTGATGCCCCCCTCGGCGCAGGCCGCCGCTTGCACGGGGCTAAAGAGGAGCGTCAAGTTGCAGTGGATTCCTTCTTTTTCGAGCACGGTGGCGGCCTGAATGCCTTCCCACGTTGAGGCGATTTTTATGAGCACTCGCTTTCGGTCGATGCCCGCCGCTTCGTAGAGCGCGATGAGCTCGCGCGCTTTGGCAATGGTTGCTTTGGTGTCGAACGACAGGCGCGCATCGACTTCGGTCGATACGCGACCTGGCACGATCTTCAGAATTTCGAGGCCGAAACGGATCAAAACGCGGTCCACGATGTACTCGACCGGCTGCCCGCGATGCGCGGCGACGGTCTCGCTAAAGAGCGGTTTGTACGCGTCTTGCTGCACGGCCTTGAGGATCAGCGAAGGATTGGTCGTGGCGTCGCGCGGGGCGTACGCGCGCATGGAGTTGAAGTCGCCAGTGTCGGCGACGACGACGGTGAATTGTTTGAGCTGATCGAGTGTGTTCATGCCGGGGGCGTTCATGCGGGTGGGGCTTTGCGTGAGAAAAAGTCGTAGTCCGTATTGTCGTCGTGTAGTCTTGTTACTACAACTTGTTGTTTTGCTACAAGGCTGTTATTGTTTGGAGATGGACAGCAATTTCGACCTCGTAATTTTTGGTGGCACGGGCGACTTGGCCTTGCGCAAACTCTACCCTGCGCTGTTTTTGGCGGACTGTGACGGGCGCCTCAATCCAGCCGGCCGTATCATCGCCGCCGCGCGGCATGCGCTCTCGGACGACGACTTTCGAACAAAGGTCGGCGACGCGCTGAAGCGCTTCTTGCCGGACGTGCTGGCAAACGCTGGTGAAGCGGCGGTTGGCAAGTTCTTGAAGCGCCTGAGCTACTTCGCGCTCGACGTAAACGACCAAACGCAATACGACGCGCTCAAACGCTCATTAGATGAACGTGACAGTCAAACTGTCTTCTACCTCTCGGTTGGCCCCACGCTTTTCCCGGCAATCATAGGCGGTCTCAAAGCGGCGGGTCTGAACACGGCGGATACGCGCATCGTGCTCGAAAAGCCGCTCGGGCGCGATCTGCAATCTTCGCGAGAAATCAATAGTCTCGTGCTTGACGCTTTCGAAGAGTCGCAGGTGTATCGCATCGATCATTACCTCGGCAAAGAGACGGTGCAAAACCTGCTTGCGCTTCGCTTCGGCAATACGCTGCTCGAGCCGCTTTGGAACCGTTCGTGGGTGCGCGATGTGCAAATCACCATCGCCGAAACAGTGGGTGTCGAGACACGCGGAGAGTTTTACGACAGCACGGGCGCGTTTCGTGACATGGTGCAAAACCATCTTCTGAATTTGCTCTGCATCACCGCGATGGAACCACCGTCGAGTCTCGACCCGGACGCCGTGCGTGACGAAAAGTTGCAAGTGTTGCGCGCGCTGAAACCTTGGTCACAAGAGACGCTTCGAGAGAACATCGTGCGCGGGCAGTATCGCGCAGGAACCATGGCCGGCGTGCCCGTCGCGGGCTATCTCGCGGAAGAGGGCGTGAACAAGAATTCCCGCACGGAGACCTACGTCGCGCTGCGAGCCGAGATCGCAAACTGGCGCTGGGCGGGCGTGCCGTTTTATTTGCGCACCGGCAAACGGATGTCCGAGCGGCGCGCCGAAGTGGTGATCAATTTCAAAGCGCCGCCGCATTCGATCTTCGAGAGTCCGCTTACGCCAAACCGAATGGTCATCACGTTGCAACCAGAGGAAAGCGTGCGCCTGTACACCATGGCGAAGGCGCCGGGTGACGGCATGCGTTTGCGTGAGGTGCATCTCGATCTCGACTTCAACGAGTTCTTCCGCGAACGGCG
>JAKPSO010000856.1 GCA_029571495.1 Pseudomonadota bacterium | reverse complement strand
ACGTGCTTCGTCATCGCGAAGGAACATCGTCGAACGGGCGTAGCGACCGCGCTACTGGACGCAGCGTGCGCGGGCCTAAAGGCGCAGGGGCTCACCATCGCAGAAGCGATGCCAAAACCAGAAATTACAGGCGACGCTGAGAACCATTACGGCCCGTTGAGTCTATTTACCGCCGCAGGATTCGAATTCCACAAAGACGGCGAGCACGGTAGCGTTTACGTGCGCAAGGGGCTTGATTAGCGAAGACGCGTCGTTGCACGCATTCGGGTTCCGCGCAGCTCATCGCGAAGCGATCATTTGTCGCCTTTAACGCCCCGTTAGCCCGCGCCGAGGAGCGGAGCAACGGGCGGTCCAAGATGCGTCGTCGGCACACTTTGGCGATGCGTCAGCATCGCGTCCGTGTGACGTCCGGCGCATCCCGCCCGTTGTGAGCACCGGAGGATGAAGCGGGGTGCCGGGGCGAGCTTTTTGGTTACTTTTTGGCGGCGCAAAAAGTAACTCGCCGAAAGGCGAAACAAAGCCGTGGCACACAAAACAACTCATTCAATCAAACCCTTCGACAAGCTCAGGGCGAACGGAGGAGAGCATCCTCGTCAACGCAAACGATTCGACTGGCTCACGGTGAACGTACGAGTTGCACTTCGCGGGGATGACGGCATGCGAGCAGCCAGTGTCCGCGCCCAATCCACTTTGGCTGGTATCAATTTGCGGCGGGTTAAGAACCCGCCCTACGAATTTCACGACCGCTTCGACGCAATCACGGCGTGCCTGACGAAATCGGGCAAACGTTTGTTACGCGGTTTTCTCAAACACCGCCGCAAAAAACCCATCACATCCATCTCGATGCGGGAGCAGTTGCGTGTACTTCGTTCCCTCGTCGTCTTCGCCCGCGCGCAGCGTCGACAGGACGTTGGTCCAGCCGGTGTGGGTTTGCATAAAACCATCGGCGATTTTTTCGTTCTCTTCCGCGAGCAGGCTGCACGTGGCGTAGACGAGGCGACCGCCGGGTTTGACTAGGCGCGATGCGGCGGAGAGGATGCTGGCTTGTTTGACGGTGAGCTCTTTGACGCTCGTGGGCGATTGCCGCCACTTGAGGTCGGGGTTGCGCTTCAATGTGCCGAGGCCCGAGCATGGCGCGTCGACGAGGACGCGGTCGGCTTTGCCCACAAACTTGTTGAGCCGGTTGTCGTTTTCGTCGTCGATGCGCATCGACTGCACGTTGCTCACGCCCGCGCGCGCGAGGCGTGGACCCATGTTGTCTAGGCGACGGTCGTTGACGTCGAACGCGTAGATGCGGCCGCTGCTTGCCATCATCGCGGCCATTGCGAGTGTTTTGCCACCCGCGCCCGCGCAGAAATCGATCACGAATTCGCCGCGCTTAGCACCGACCAATTGCGCGAGCAGTTGGCTGCCTTCGTCTTGAACTTCAACCGTGCCGTCCTCGAACAACGCATGGCGAGAAATGTCGATGCGCTCGGGACAGCGAATGCCCCATGGCGAGAGCAGCATGGGGCGCGCGTCGGCGAAGCCTTCCTTCTTCATGCGCGCGAGCACAGCGTCGCGTTTGCCTTTGAGCGTGTTGACGCGCATGTCAAACGGCGCCGGTTGCAGCAATGAGTCCGCGAGCAAGACACGTTCTTCTTCGCCATATTGCAAGCCCAAACGATCCCACAGCCATGCCGGAAGCTCGCGCTTCGGGTGCGGACCGAGCGTTTCGTCAATCTTCAAAAACTTCGCGTAACGATCCTCTTCGCCGGGCGGCGCAGTCACACGACGGCGGAACTGTCGTGCGAGTGCCGCGAGTGCGATCGCGGCGTGCGAAGCACCATCGCCCGCGATTTTTTCGACCGACAAACGATGACGAAGCCACGCGTAGTAACCCTCCGCGACGAGTTGGCGGTCCAACGAACCGACGCGTTGCTCGCGCAATACGTACGAGAGCGTGCGGTCGGCCGGGTATTCGAACTTGGACGCGGACTGGATGGCAAACGCCAGCGCGTTGAGGGCGGAGGGTCTTAGGTACATGCCACCATTGTAGTGGCTGGGTTTAATGGCTTTTCACGTCTATCGGCCGTTCCACGGCCGATAGACGTGCAATTTCGCATAAGTCGACAACAACACTTTTTCAGCGCTAACGACCGCAGCGCCGTCGTTAGCGCTAAAAAGTCGTTAGGCGCAACAACCCACTACCGCGCTAACGCGTGCATCTCGGCGATCAAATCGGCCTTGCCTTCGAAACCGATGCCGGGCAGCGACGGCAGCGTGACGTAGCCGTTTTCGACGCGCACGCCGTCCGGGAAGCCGCCGTACGGTTGGAACAAATCGGGGTATGACTCGTTGCCGCCGAGGCCGAGGCCCGCAGCGATCGCGAGCGACATTTGATGCCCACCGTGCGGGATGCAGCGTGAGGGCGACCAGCCGTACGACTTGAGCATGTCGAGCGTACGCAGGTACTCAACGAGGCCGTACGAAAGCGCGCAATCGAACTGCAACCAATCGCGGTCTTTGCGCATGCCACCGTGCCGAATGAGGTTACGCGCGTCTTGCATTGAGAACAAATTTTCTCCGGTCGCGAGCGGCCCGGCGTAGCTTTCGCCCAGGCGCGCTTGCAGCTCGAAGTCCAACGGATCGCCTGCTTCTTCGTACCAAAAGAGCGGGTACTGCGCCATCGCTTTCCCGTACTCAATCGCGGTCTTCAGATCGAAGCGACCGTTGGCGTCGACTGCCAACTGCTGGCCCGGCTTGAGCATTTTGAGCACGGCCTCGATACGCTCGATATCGTCCTTCAGCGGCGCGCCGCCGATCTTCATCTTTACGACGGAATAGCCGCGATCAAGATAACTCTGCATCTCGCCGCGCAACCCGTCGAGGCCTTTACCCGGATGGTAATAA
>JAKPSO010000822.1 GCA_029571495.1 Pseudomonadota bacterium | reverse complement strand
ACTTCGCGAACCTCGCCAACATCGTCGTCGAATCCAAAGGTACGCAAGACGAAGTGAGCATCGCAGATCGTGAAACGGAAGTGTTCATTCGCGCGCGCATCGCCGAGGCGTTTCCCGACGACGGCATTCTCGGCGAGGAAGGTGGAGACGACCGTGCCGGCAAGTCCATCGTCTGGATCATCGATCCCATCGACGGCACGGCGTGTTTCGTCAACAACATGTATGCGTGGTGCGTCTCGATCGCGGTCGTGGTCAATGGCGTGCCCACCATTGGCGCCGTGTATGACCCGAACGCGAAGGAACTATTTCACGCCGTCCGCGGCAGGCCTGCGTTCGTCAACGACCAATCCATTCGCGTGAAAGACGTCGCGGACTTCAAAGGCGGCGTGCTCGGCGTCGGGTTCTCGCACCGTTCACAGCCCGTCGAATTCTCGCCATTCATGCACACGCTGCTCTCGAACGGCGGCATGTTCATCCGCAATGGCTCCGGCGCACTCATGCTCTGCTACGTCGCGGCCGGGCGCCTGATCGGCTACTACGAGCCGCACATCAATTCATGGGACTGCGCCGCCGCCATCGCCATCGTCGAAGCCGCAGGCGGACGATGCAACGATTTCATGGCGAACAACGGTATCGCCAAGGGCAACCCGATTCTCGCGGCGGGGCCCACGCTCTACCCCACGCTCGTTCAGGCTACGGGCAAAGCTATCGCCTAACGCGCGGCTCGTTCCGCGTTATGTTGAACTGCGCTAGCGCTGCGCGCGCTTCGAGTCCTCCGCGGCTTTGCGCTTGAAGTACGCGCCAAACCAACCCGCCATTCCGATGACAATCACGATAACCGCGATGCTCATCATGCCGTAATCCGTCGCGAACAAATCTGCAAACACCTTCATGGTGACTTCCTTGTTGAGGTTGAAAAACACTGTGGTGCGATAAACAACTTCACCGTTCATCCTACCCGCCACCCAGCAAGACGTCATGATTTGCGTCAACCGTGACAGACGTGCGATCGCACCAGCCCACCCGAGGAATCGGTCTACAGCTTTTTGCAGCTAATGGCTATTCGCTGGTCGTTTCATGGTACTTTTCAGGCCAGTCGACTTTAAGCGATTTTGTGCTGCAATGACCACCAGGCGGTGGCTTTACCGAAAAGCCATATTGCGCCAATTGCTCACCCACGGTTTGTGCGCGGACTGACGCTGTCATCTCGCGCGGCAGCCGCCAAGGAAACTTCTCTTTGAGATCTCATTTCGGGCGGTCCAGACTAGTCTTATGCGCCAATGCCGCGTACCATTCCGAGACGAGTTGATTTGAATCTTGGGGGTTACGAAAATGAAGATTGCCGAAAGTGGCGTCTCGTCCAAACTTGCGCTTTCGCTGCCACGACCACGCTCGTGGCTGGGACTGAATGACGTACTGCAACGTTTCGCCAAACAGGCGGCCGCGACGCTGTTGCTACTCGTCGCCCTGCCGTTTACGGCGCATGCGGACGTGGCGCAGCTCGGCACTGCGGCAACATACTTCGGCCCCGGCCCGACATCCGCAACGCTCCCCAATTTTGTGGTGCCCGCAGGCAACAACCGCCTGTTGGTGGTCACCGCGTCCAGCAGTGCGTACCAAAACACGTCGGCGGTCAACTACGGGGCCACGCCCATGACCAAGGTCGTGGAAAAAAACGATGGTAGCTTCGCATCCGACTCCATCTGGGTGCTGCCGCTCGGTACCGGCGCGGCCCTTTCTGCTTCAAACATTTCTGCAACGTTCATCAACAACGTTAATCCCGCCAATCCGGCGATCGAAGCCTATCTTTCCGCGGTCGTGTTCAGCGGCGTCAATCAATTCACGCCCGCCAACAACGCGGTGTCAACGAACAACCCGACGGGCATCAATCTGCCGTCAACGCTGACCGTCGCCAGCGCCGTAGGCGATCTGGTGTACGACGTGCTCGATTCCTTCGCGAATACAGCCATAACCAACGTCGCCAACTCGGGACAGACACTCGTGGCCAGCAATGGTGGTGCGCTGACCTCGGCGGTGCCATCTTCCGACTTTGGCCGATACTCGAACAGCTCGAAACCTGGAGCCGCTTCAGTCGTCATGGCATGGACGTCCAACGCGGACGCAAACATTCAAGCCGCAATCAACATTCGCCAAGCCCCAGCGGCACCAGATCTCACCGTCACCAAGACGGTAGTTGGCGCAGGCCCGTTCTATCGCGGCGGTCAGCTCACCTATAGCATCCAAGTCAACAACGTGGGCACCGCGCCCACCACTGGCAATTGGACGATCAGCGACGCAGCTCCCATCGGGATTAGCTTCACGTCGGTTTCTGTCAACGTCGGAAACACATCGGGTTGCACAGGCAACACGACCTCGATCAGCTGCACGCAGTCGACCGTCATTCCGCCTGGCGGCAACGTCGTTTTCAGTATCCTGTCGAACGTCGCCGCGAACGCCCCGGCGAGTGTTACCAATACCGCAAATGCATCCGGAGGCGGTGAGACCACGACCAACAACAACGCCGGCTCGGTCACCATCAACCCGGTCGATCCGGCGGACCTCACCCTCAGCAAAACGGCTGTGGGTACTTTCCAGCAAGGCGGCACCGCAAGTTACACAGTCACTGTCACCAACACCGGCGCTGGCCCAACAACACTGTCCTACACCGTGACCGACACGATGCCCACTGGCCTAACCGCCGGCGTGGTGACCAGTCCGGACGCGGGCTGGAATTGCACGTCTTCGACGTCCACTCTCGTGAGCTGCACTCGCACGACCGCGCTCGCAGCAGGCGCGTCCACAACGCTCAACATCCCGGTAACTATCGCAAGCAACGCACCCGCCAGCATCACCAACACTGCGACCGTGACGGGCGGCGGTGAAGTCGTCACCAACAACAACGCAGGCAGCTCCGTCGTGAGTGTCACGCAGCTCGCGCCAGACCTCACCATCGCTAAAGTGGCGCAAGGGAGCCCCTTCCAGCAGGGTGGCACCGTCAGCTACGTGATCACCGTGACGAACGGCGGCAACGGGCCCACAACCGGTACGGTGACAGTGCAAGACATCATTCCAACGGGCCTCACCGTGACATCAGCCGCCGGTGCCAACTGGACGTGCAGCACCGGCGGAACTGTCACGTGCACCGCGACTTCAGCAATCTCAGCAGGCGCAAGCAGAACGTTCACGATCATCGCAAACATCTCTCCGACCGCGCCGGCGACGATCACCAACACCGCGACCGTTGCAACCCCCGGTGAATCCAATTCCGGCAACAACGGCGCAACTTCGATCATCTCTGTCACGCAAGTCGCGCCGGACCTAACCATCACCAAAGTCGCGCAAGGTGGCCCCTTCCAGCAGGGCGGCACTATCAGCTACCTGCTCACCGTGACGAACGGCGGCAACGGACCCACGACCGGCACGGTGACAGTGCAAGACATCATTCCAACGGGCCTGACCGTAACAAGCGCTACTGGTGCCAACTGGACGTGCAGCACCGGCGCGACGGTCACCTGCTCCGCCATATCAGCGATCGCGGCTGGAGCAAGCTCAGCGTTCACAATAAACGCCAACATC
>JAKPSO010000728.1 GCA_029571495.1 Pseudomonadota bacterium | reverse complement strand
TCGCACGGAACGGCTTCAACAAAGGGTTGCCAGTCGTGATCGAGAGCGTACCCGTGGTGCTGATGGAGCCGCCTGGGCTCAAATTGCCGAGCTGTGGCCGCGACATCACTTTAGCCGCTGCGAGGCGCACCACGAAATCGCGAGTGACATCGATCGCAACGTTTCCGGATGGCAAGAAATCGCTGTAGGTGTTGTCGACGGTGACGAGCGAGCCGCCGCCAGTGGACTGGTAGCCATACGAAGAAACGCTCGTCTCGACGTAGCGTGCGCCGACGTTGCCGCGAACCGGACGACCCATCAATTTCGTGGCGAAGTCTGCCATTAACCAGCCGCCGGTGTCGGTTTCCGTGACGCCGCGGTTGTTACCGCGCGCATTGCCATTGGTTACCGACGAAAGCGTGAAGTCGCCGGGGCCACCCGCTGGGCCGCTGATGATGCAGTTGCAGTAAATGTTATAGGCCTGCGTAATAGCGCTGAGATTCGGGATCACCCAAGAGGTCGGCGTGCCCGGTGGCAAGCTCAGGCCACGGCCAAAACCAGTTAATGTCGTGGTTAGGCTAGAAGCCGTCACGCCTGCAGGGGGCGAGAAGATCGTGTCGTTCTGGTTGACTCGACGGAATTCGTAGGTGTCGAACTGATACTTCTTGTAGTCAGGTCCAAAGCGCACCGTCAAGTTGTCAGGAATCGCCTCCCAAGCGACGTTTAGTTGCGCAACGTCGTTTCGGTTGTTGGACCCCTGTGGACGAATACGAATTTCGCTGGTCGTCGTGTTGGGCACGGTTGTCGCTTGCGTGCCGGTGGTCACTTGCGGGACGCCGATCAAGGTCAATGCGCCACCCGTCTGCGTCACGTCGAACGGGTACTTGATGACCGGCAAACGATCATTGCCGCGGAAATCAATGGAGTAGCCGTTGACGTTCAGTGCGTCTAACGTCGTAGTCGTCTGGAACGGGTTGCGGAATTTCGAATCTGCGCGACCAAGTTTTGCGGTCACTTTTATCGTTTCACCGATGTCCTGTTCGAGGGTCAACGTCGGCTGCGAAAACTCGGTCGACAACTTGTCGTAGCGAGATTCCGCGCGAATGTCGACACCGTTGTAGACACCGTAAAGCAAAGCGCCATTCGGGGCGTAGGCTGTACTGACGACGCTTGTCTGTGGCTTACCACCTTGCGCGGCCGTACGACTGAAAGAGATCGCCTCCAAGAAGTCCTCCTGACGCGTGGCGTCAAGCTTGGAGTACATCATGTCGAACGTCAGCAAAGTACCGTCGCGTGGTCTGAACTGCAACGAACCGGTCAGACCTGCGCGCTCTTGGTCGTGCGTCAGTCGACCGTACCGCGGAAGGCGTGGCGCGAAATTCGCTGCATCGCTCGCGGCGTTGTACGCCGCGATTGTGTCCGTGTTGCCGGTCAGGCGTGCGACCCCTTGTGCTGTGGGCCCGCAGGTCGTCGCTGTGGAGGTTGAGGGGTTCGCCGTCAGCGTCGTGGGAGCGCACCATCCGCCTGAGGATGGGCCATTGTCCCAACGTACAGTGCTAAAGCCTTCTTCATACAAACGGCGCTTTGAATACGCGCCGGAAATCAAAGCACCGACTTTGCCGTCTGCCCACGTATTCGAAAGCAGAAACGCAGCACGGGGATCAGTCGTGCGTGACAGATCGTTGTAACGCTCGGACGCAGAAACCGCTGCCTTAAAGCCCTTGAAGTCAAACGGACGCGCGGTTTGCAGGTCAACGGTGGCACCAAGCGAACCTTCGTCGACGTCCGCAGAAGAACTCTTGCGAACGGTTATCGAGTTGAACAGTTCCGAAGCAAACACGTTGAAGTCGAATCCGCGCGAGCGATTGTTGCCACCCGAGCTATCCGTGCCACCAGTGGTGGCTAACGCTTCGATGCCGTTGATGCGGACGCGCGTGAAGTCAGAGCCAAGACCGCGCACGGTGATATTGCGACCTTCTCCGGCATCCCGATCAATCACGACGCCAGGCACCCGTTGCAGGGACTCCGCGAGGTTGGTGTCCGGGAATTTGGCAATGTCTTCGGCCTTGATGACGTCAACGATGCCGTTGTCCTCGCGCTTCTTATTCATTGCGCTTTCGAGTGACGCACGGAATCCGGTGATGACCACTTGGTCAACAGCGGTCGCCGCGGCTTTCGACTTGTCTGCGTTGCTGGCGTCGTTGACCGCTGCCGGCGCGGGCTGTGGTGCGCCCTGTTGCGCTGAAGCTTGGCCCGTTGCCGCCAGAATCGCCAAGGCGATCGGTGACAGCAAAAACTTATTCCCTTTTCTCATGACGTCTCCTTTTTCCCGTTTTTTTGCAAATCCGTTTCGGCAAGGCGCCGCCCCGCACGGCCCCTTTCACGACTTAGAAGCCCTGCCCCCTGCTACCGGCAACCACTTGGTCAGCATCGTTCGGAATAAATGTAGCACAGTTGTCATACAACTGACATCCCATGATTTGAGCCGGCGGAGCACATCGCATTTTTCCGAATGGCGGCTCGTGACCGCGAACGGCGGCTGGGGCTAAGACTCTGCCGCAGCGCGGCGCAGGCGTTCACGGCTATTTGTCAGGTGAACGCGCATCGCCGCCCGAGCAGAATCTGGATCCTGCCGCTCAATCGCCTCTCCAATGAGGGCATGCTCCCGATTTACGCGCTCCAAGTACACGCCCTTTTCTTCTTTAGCGAGCTGTGGTGAATTCACTCGAGCCCGCGGGATTACCGTCGTGCCCAAGTGGCGCATCAACTCGTAGAAGTGCGGATTCTGAGTGGCCTTTGCGATAGCCAAGTGGATTCGGAAATCCGCCTCAACCGTATCGCCGCCCTTCGCCGCACAGTCAGCGAAGTCGGCGATGGCGTTCGATATTTCCGCCATCTCGCGCGCGTTGCGTCGCGACGCAGCTAAGCCGGCCGACTCCGTCTCAAGGCTTACGCGCAGCTCAAGCACGTTCAGAATGTCGAATACGGTTTCAACGTCGACACGATCTATCCGAAAACCCTGCTCGTCTGGCAAAGTCGCGCTCACGAAACTGCCAATACCGTGCTGCGTAACAACAAGCCGCGCTTGTTGCAGTCGTGACACCGCCTCGCGTACAACAGTTCTGCTCACGCCGTGTTCTTGCATGATTTCCGCTTCCGTCGGCATGCGTGCGCCCGCAGCGTAGGTCCCGGCTTTTATTCGATTTTCCAGCGTCTCGACGAGTTCCACCGCCAAACTGCGGCTCTTATTACGTGGTCGAATGGCAACGGCGTTATTCATGCGTGTTTCTGATGCGGGAGTTATTGTGCGACATCATACTTCGACACTATACGTCGCGATCGCATTCATGGCAAATCGTCCATGATCGTGAGGCTCTGTCGCAGCTTCTGTCGCGATTTGACACCTATTGACGGTTGAGCCCGCTGAGAGTACATTGCATGGTAGCGCTACCATTACTAGACCGATCCGTCTCAATTGGGCGCACACCGAGTCCCGCGTACTCGTATCATCGAGTTGTAGGATGTCCTACGCATTTCGCCTCACTCTTACCTCCATGACTCAAAAACTGAACCGTATCCTCCTCACCGGTGCCGCTGGTGGCCTCGGCAAAGTGCTGCGGCCGCGCCTAGCGGCAATGGCGGAAAAAGTGCGCGTTTCCGACATTTCTGATCTCGGAACCGCAGGTCCAAACGAAGAAGTCCATCAGTGCGATCTGGGTGACTTCGACGAGATGTCGCGCCTGGTTGCCGGGGTTGATGCGGTCGTGCACCTCGGTGGCATGTCAATTGACGGGCCGTTCGAACCCATCCTCAACGCGAACATCCGCGGCGCATACAACCTTTATGAGTGCGCTCGAATTCACGGGGTATCTCGCATCGTATTTGCGAGTTCGAATCACGTCGTGGGCTTCCACAAGCAAACGGACCGCCTCGACGCCACGGCTCCGATGCGCCCAGACGGAAATTACGGCGTCAGCAAGGCTTTCGGAGAGTCGTTGTCGCGGTTTTACTTTGATCGGTATGGCGTTGAGACGGTGTGCATGCGGATTGGCTCCTCGTTTCCGAAAGCGATCGACCATCGGATGCTGAGTACATGGCTAAGCTACGACGACTTGACAGAGTTAGTGCGCCACGCACTGTTTACCCCGAAAGTTGGCCACACGATTGTTTATGCGGCCTCCGACAATACGCCGTCATGGTGGGACAACCGACTCGCCCAGCATTTGGGCTGGACTCCAAAGGATTCGTCGACCCCATTCCGCGCGGAAGTGGAAGCGAACGTGGAGAGACTACCCGCTTCTGACCCCGCT
>JAKPSO010000807.1 GCA_029571495.1 Pseudomonadota bacterium | reverse complement strand
ATTGTTGCAGGTACGCTGTGCAACAAGATGGCCCCGGCGCTGCGCAAGGTGTATGACCAAATGGCGGAACCTCGCTGGGTCATCTCAATGGGTTCGTGTGCAAACGGCGGTGGCTATTACCACTACAGCTACTCCGTCGTCCGCGGCGTTGACCGCGTCGTGCCGGTTGATGTTTACGTTCCGGGCTGTCCTCCAACGGCGGAAGCATTGATTTACGGGATTTTGCAGCTGCAGAACAAGATTCGTCGTACCAACACCATCGCACGCGCATGATCGCCGGAGCACGCATCGCATGTTGAAAACTATAGTTTCCGAAGTTGTTGGTGACAAAGTGCGTTCTAGCATCGCTGCGCTGAACGAGCTGACCATCGAGGTTGCGGCGAGCGATTGGTTGCAGGTTTGCACTGCGCTTCGCGATCATCCGAAAACCCGCTTCGAGACCCTCGTGGATTTGTGCGGCGTTGACTATTCACAGTACGCTGGCACTGGAAACCCATCGGGCAGATTTGCCGTTGTCGCGCACCTGCTATCGGTGACACTCAATCAACGTGTGCGTGTCCGCTGCTTCGCCGCAGATGAGTCTTTTCCAGTCGTGCATTCCTTGGTTGGCGTGTGGCCATCGGTGAACTGGTTTGAGCGCGAAGCTTTTGATCTGTTCGGCATCGTGTTTGAGGGGCACCCGGATTTGCGCCGCTTGCTCACAGACTATGGCTTTGTCGGTCACCCGTTCCGCAAAGATTTCCCGACTTCGGGCTACGTTGAGATGCGCTACGACCCTGAGCAACGCCGCGTGATGTACCAGCCGGTGACGATTGAACCCCGCGAGAACACGCCGCGCGTGATCCGCGAAAATTCGTATGCGAACTAGGGCAACAGATCATGGCTGAAATTCGCAATTACACGATGAACTTTGGGCCGCAACATCCCGCGGCCCACGGCGTGCTCCGCCTCGTCCTGGAGCTGGACGGCGAGACCATCGTCCGCGCCGATCCACATATCGGGCTGTTGCATCGCGCCACGGAAAAATTGGCGGAGAGCAAGACCTACCTGCAGTCGCTGCCATACATGGATCGGCTCGACTACATCTGCATGATGGCGAGCGAACATGCGTACTGCATGTCCGTGGAAAAGCTCCTTCAACTTGAAGTTCCAGTTCGCGCCCAGTACATCCGCGTCATGTTTGACGAAATTACGCGGTTGATGAATCACCTGTTCTGGATCGGCACCCACGCGCTCGACATTGGCGCGATGACCATCTTCCTTTACGCGTTCCGTGAGCGGGAAGATTTGTTCGATCTGTACGAAGCCGTATCCGGCGCTCGCATGCATGCGGCCTACTACCGGCCGGGCGGCGTTTACCGTGACTTGCCGGATCAAATGCCGCAATATCAAGCGACAAAGATCCACAACGCTGCTGCTATCAAGCGGATGAACGAGAACCGCTCGGGCACGATGCTTGATTTCATCGACGATTTTTGCGCTCGCTTTCCGGCTCGCCTTGATGAATACGAAACGCTGCTGACCGACAATCGGATTTGGAAACAGCGTACCGTGGGTATCGGCGTGCTTAGTCCCGAGCGGGCGCTCGCGCTTGGATGTACTGGCGCGATGCTTCGTGGTTCTGGCGTCGCGTGGGACCTCCGCAAGAAGCAGCCTTACGAGGTTTATGACCGCTTGGATTTTGATATTCCGGTCGGCGTGAATGGCGATTGCTATGACCGCTACTTGGTTCGTATGCAGGAAATGCGCGAGTCGAACAAAATCATCAAGCAGTGCGTTACGTGGTTGCGCGCAAATCCCGGCCCCGTCATCTCTGATGATTTCAAAGTCGCCCCGCCACCGCGTGAAGCGATGAAGGGCAACATGGAAGCGCTGATTCACCACTTCAAACTCTTCACCGAAGGCATGCATGTTCCGCCCGGAGAAGCTTACGCGGCGGTTGAACATCCTAAGGGCGAGTTTGGCGTTTACTTCATTTCGGATGGCGCGAACAAACCGTATCGAATGAAGCTCCGTTCCTCGGGTTACACGCACTTGTCAACGCTAGATGAACTTTCCCGCGGCCATATGCTGGCCGACGTCGTAGCGATCATCGGTAGTCTTGATTTCGTATTTGGTGAAGTTGATAGGTAAACCGCACATGAGTCTCTCGCCAGAAGCGCTCAAGAAAATTGATCGCGAACTCACCAAGTTTCCGCCTGATCAGCGCCAATCCGCTGTGATGGCTGCGCTGACGATTGCGCAAACGGAAAAGGGCTGGTTGTCGAACGACACGATGCAAGAGATTGCGACCTACATTGGTATGCCACCCATTGCGGTTTATGAAGTCGCGTCGTTCTACACGATGTACAACCTCAAGCCAACGGGCAAGTACAAGTTGACCGTGTGCACGAATCTGCCGTGTCAACTTCAAGGTTCTACTGCGTGTGCCGACCACGCCAAGAAGAAACTTGGCATTGAGTTCGGAGAGACCACAGCTGACGGCATGTTCACGCTCAAAGAGGGCGAATGTTTCGGCGCTTGCGGCGAGGCGCCGGTATACACCGTGAACAACCACGACATGCGGTGCAAAGTGACCCCAGAGCGATTCAACGCGCTCGTCGACGAACTGAAGAAGGCGTAGGCGAATCAGTATGTATTTCGGACCGCACAT
>JAKPSO010000799.1 GCA_029571495.1 Pseudomonadota bacterium | reverse complement strand
CGCAGGACGCTTTGTCGGTGACATCGGCGACCAAGCCGAGATGCCCCGCGCCCAGTTTCGCCGCCGCGGCAGCCGGGTTGGCGCGCTCCAAATCGAGGATCGCAATCTTTGCGCCGAGCGACGCCATCATGCGTGCCGTAGCAAAACCCAGACCGTTCGGGCCCGCGCCGCCGGTGATGATGGCGACTTTATCTTTCAGCAACATCTAACTGTTCTCCTTCAATTGCGATAGTCCACGACGCCGAGCGACCGGCGTTTGTCTTGCATCGTTGGAGGCAGCACCCAAAAGTAATTCAGTATCAGGAGATGTGGCAGATCAATGCCTCCCCCCATTCGGCCTCCTCCGAATGGAACGAATTCTGGCTACGAGTCGGCATGACAGCAAGGGATATATTGACACTGTAAGATGACAGATCGTCATGTAAACCAACGCGCACGGAGGGCCCATGGCATCGCTTCCACCCATCACCAATTTGCTTGCGTTTGAGGCCGTTGCGCGGCGTCGCAGCTTCGCGCTTGCGGCCGACGAGCTGCATCTCACTGCCTCTGCGATCAGCCATCAAGTGTCGCGGCTGGAGGCGCAGTTAGCCATTCGCCTGTTCGAGCGCAGCGCGCATGGGGTTCGCTTGAGCGCCGCGGGTGAGCGCTATTTGGCGCGCGTTGGCGGCGCGTTGTCGGCGATCACCGCCGCGACCGATGATCTCCGACAAGGTGTCGGCAACAGTCTTTACGTTCACTCCGCACCGAGTTTTGCGAGCTTGTGGCTAATGCCGCGTCTGCATCACTTCACGCGGTCGCATCCCGACATTTCGCTCAACCTCTCTGCCGCGCATACGCACAGCGACTTCGCATTGGGACAAGCGGACTTGGATATTCGCTACGGCGTTCCGCAATGGCCTGACGTCGAAGTAGAAAGTCTTTTGGAAGAAAAGATTCTTCCGCTTGCGAGCCCAGCGTTTGTGAAAGCGCATCACCTAACGCGACCAGATCGCTTGCTCGCCGTTCCGCTCATTCAAAGCAATGTGAGCGTCGTGCAGTGGTCGGACTGGTTGGCGAAATTCACCAAGCTGCGCGCGCCCGATCGATTCGCCATACGTTTTGATCGCGCGCAGATGTCACTCGACGCGGCCACCCAAGGGCTAGGCGTGGCGCTTGAGAGCGCGACAATTGCAAACCGCCACATCGCAGACGGCAAGCTCGTACCGCTCTTCGCGCAAAGCAAGTCAATTTCGGTGAAAGCGCACTTCGCGGTGTATCCCGCGCGCCACGCGAGGCGGCCCGCTGTGGCGGCATTTTTGGCGTGGTTGCGCGAGCAGGCGGCGGGCTAATCTCGGCAAGCGTAGCTGGCCTACAACAACTCCGCAAAGTACTCGTGCGCGGCGGTATTGACCGTGGAGATGCGTAGCTCGACGGGCTCGTTACGCATATCGAACGCGGTGCGACGAATGGTGAGTACTGGCGAGCCGACCTTCACCTTCAGCAGCTTGGCGTGATCTTCGGACGCGCCC
>JAKPSO010000796.1 GCA_029571495.1 Pseudomonadota bacterium | reverse complement strand
GACTGGGGCATGGCCGAAAACCTCGCTTACGCTACGTTGGTCAACGAAGGCGTTGGCATCCGCTTGTCCGGCGAAGATTGCGGCCGCGGAACCTTCTCACATCGCCATGCCGTTTTCCACGACCAAGATCGTGAGAAATGGGACAGCGGCACATACACACCGCTGCAACACATTGCCCCTAAGCAAGGCGACTTCACGGTCATCGACTCGATCCTCTCGGAAGAAGCCGTGCTCGGCTTCGAATACGGCTACGCCACTTCTGAGCCCAACCAACTCGTGATCTGGGAAGCGCAGTTCGGCGACTTCGCCAACGGCGCTCAGGTCGTGATCGACCAGTTCATCAGCTCCGGCGAAGTAAAGTGGGGCCGTGTGTGCGGCTTGACGCTCTTGTTGCCGCACGGCTATGAAGGTCAAGGCCCGGAGCATTCATCCGCACGCCCAGAGCGCTTCCTGCAATTGTGTGCTGAGCACAACATGCAAGTGGTTGTTCCGTCGACGCCAGCGCAGTGCTATCACATGTTGCGTCGTCAGATGAAACGCGACTGGAGAAAGCCGCTGATCGTCATGACGCCGAAGTCATTGCTGCGTCACAAAGAGGCGGTAAGCACGCTCGAAGAATTGGCCGATGGCACGTTCCAAACGGTGATCGGCGAGACCGACAAAATCGTCGCCAAGAACGTTAAGCGCGTGGTCGTGTGTTCCGGCAAGGTGTACTACGAACTCTTGGCGCATCGCCGCGAGCAAGACATCAAAGACGTTGCCATCATTCGCTTGGAACAGCAGTATCCGTTCCCGCACGACGACTTCAAGGCGCAGCTCAAGAAATTCCCGAATGCGCACGAAATCGTATGGTGCCAGGAAGAACCACAAAACCAAGGCGCGTGGTACCGACTCATGGCGTACTTCCGTGCGGACGTAAAGCCTGAGCAAGTGCTTCTGTACGCAGGCCGCGCGGTGAGCGCGTCGCCCGCCGTGGGCTACCTGTCGAAGCACAACGCGCAGCAGAAAGAGCTCGTAGAGAGCGCTTTCAGCTCGAAGCTCGGCACCGGCCAAATGTTGACGAACCTTTAGACCCAACCCTCGTAGGGCGGGCATGGTGTCCGCCCACATTGATAGCAACCCAAATACACGACAGGCAATCGCGGCGCCTCGCAAGAGTTCGGCGGCAGGTTGATGGAGTAATCAGAACATGTTGATCGAAGTAAAAGTACCCCAGCTCGCAGAAGGCACCCCGGAAGGCACGCTCGCCGCATGGCACGCCAAGCCCGGTGACGCGGTCAAGCGCGACCAGAATCTTTGCGATATCGAGACCGACAAAGTGGTGCTCGAAACGCCAGCACAAGGTGACGGCGTGCTCGTTGAGATTCGTATTCAAGCGGGTGCTACCGTGACCTCGGGCGTCGTGCTTGGTGTCATTGATACTGAGGCTAAAGCAGGAGCGGCCGCTCCCGCCGCCGCGGCAGCCCCAGCTGCTGTGGCCGCTGCGCCAGCCGCAGCCGTGGCGTCCGCCCCCGGCGCGCTGCCCGCCGCCAAGAAGATGATGGCCGATGCAGGCATTGACGCCGCCAGCGTGCAAGGCACGGGCCGCGGTGAACGCATCACGAAGGGCGATGTGATCGCCGCTGTCGAAGCGAAAGCCGCGCCTGCTGCCGCTGCGCCGAAGGCCGCCGCACCCGTCTCGGCACCTGCTGTGAAGGTGCCGCTCGGTAACCGTCCAGAGCAGCGCGTTCCAATGACGCGTCTGCGCGCCCGCGTCGCAGAACGTCTCGTGCAAAGCCAATCGACTGCTGCGATTTTGACGACGTTCAACGAAGTCAATATGAAGCCGGTGATTGACCTGCGTAATGTCTACAAAGACAAGTTCGAGAAAGTACATGGCGTCAAGCTTGGCTTCATGAGCTTTTTCGTTAAGGCTGCTGTTCACGCGTTGAAGAAATATCCGGTCGTGAACGCGTCGGTGGACGGCAACGACATCGTTTATCACGGCTACTTCGACATCGGCATCGCGGTCGGATCGCCGCGCGGCTTGGTCGTTCCAATCCTGCGCGATTGCGACCAAATGAGCATCGCCGACATCGAGAAGCAAATTGCTGACTTTGGCAAACGCGCGGGCGAAGGCAAGATTGGTATCGAGGAATTGACGGGTGGCACGTTCACCATCTCGAACGGCGGCACCTTCGGCTCGATGCTCTCCACGCCGATCATCAATCCACCACAAAGCGCGATTCTCGGCGTGCACGCCACGAAAGACCGCGCCGTGGTGGAGAACAACCAGATCGTGATTCGCCCGATGAACTACCTAGCGATGAGCTACGACCATCGCATCATCGACGGCCGCGAAGCGGTGCTGGCGTTGGTCGCTATGAAAGAAGCGTTGGAAGATCCGGCTCGGTTGTTGTTGGAT
>JAKPSO010000795.1 GCA_029571495.1 Pseudomonadota bacterium | reverse complement strand
GAGCGCGAACGCGAGACTGGTCTTTCCCGTGCCGGGCGGCCCGTAAACGAGATAACCGCGTCGCCATGGAATTCCCATTTCACCGTACCACGCGCGGCGTTTGAAAAACTGCTCAATGTCGGAGACAAGGCGCTCGCGGATGTTCCCCGCCAGCACCACCGAGTCCAAGTTACGCCGCGGTTTGGCGTCGACCAATTTCCATGCGCGGCCCCATTGATCCACCGTAAACAAACGGGTGCGTCCTGCGTGACGGTCATTGGCACGATTGACCACGTCTTCGAGCATCGCCTCAAGGCGCGCGCGCCCCGCAAGGAGCATGCTCACACGCATCGTTTCGACGACTTGCATATTCATCGAGATTTCGCGCTCGATCCACATCACGCGGCCGTCATGCCAGAACAAGTGCGTGCCCGGTGCAGGGCTAAAGAGCAGTCGCGGCAACCCATCGCGCGCCGCAATTTCGTCTTCAATATCGTCACCCGAGGCTTGTACTACCGAGAATAATCGGCTCTTACGACCAAACGGCAACTCGTTGAGCCATGCGACGTACGCGTTGAAAATATCGTTACGACTATCGATGACCGCGGTCACGACGAAGACGCGTTTCAACTGCCCCCAAATGAGGCCCGGCACTTTGCGCAGCGTCGCAATGAGTACACCCGCAATCGCAAGCGCCAACCCGCCTGCAACAACTTGGTTTTGCAGCTGCGCTTGCAAAGCTTCGAGGAAAGAATTGAACATGCACCGAATCGCGTTGACGACAAAGCGATGCTAACGCGAATCACCGCGTCCGGTGGACAGCGCGTCGATGACGAACGTTAAGCGTGTTCGATTTCGCGTTCATCCGCGATGAGTGCGCGCAGCTCCTTCTTGAGAGCTAACACCCGCGGGTCGTCTTCGCTACGCGGCCGTGGAATATCGACCACGATATTGGCCTTGACCGTGCCGGGGCGTTTCGTCATCACGATGATGCGGTCGGAGAGCTTGATTGCTTCTTCGATGGAGTGCGTGATGAGCACCATCGTCTTCTTCGTCGCGAGTGAAATGCGCACGAGTTCATCTTGGAGCAAACCTCGGTTTTGCGCGTCGAGCGCTGCGAACGGCTCGTCAAGCAACGCCACTTGCGGATCGACCGCGAGGGCGCGCGCGATGGCAACGCGCTGCTTCATGCCACCCGAAAGTTGATGCGGCAAGCGCGTCTCAAATCCGGCAAGACCAACGAGCTTTACGTGCTCTGCCACTATTCGAGCGCGATCGGCCTCTGGCACCCCCTTCACCTCGAGTCCGAAGCCGATGTTGCGTTCAACAGTGAGCCATGGGAAAAGCGCGTAGTCCTGAAACACCATCGTGCGCGTCCAGTGCGGCGGTCCGACGGGCGTACCGTCGAGCGTGATTTGCCCGCCCGTCGTCGCCTCAAACCCAGCCATGATGTTCAAGAGCGTCGTCTTGCCACAGCCGGAGTGCCCGAGCAAGCAACAAAACTCGTGATCTTCCACCACAAAATTAACGTCGCGCAGCGCAAGCACGTCATCGTGCCCCGCTTGCAGCGCAGGGTAGGTTTTGTGTACGCCGTCGACCACCAATCGAGCCATCTCAATCTCTCATTTCTGTGCAGCGAGCGACCACGGTAGAACGCGCTTGGCAATCTTGCGGATCAGCAAATCGAGCAGCAATCCGACCACGCCAATGGTGAGCATGCCGAGAATCACCACGTCCGTCTTCAGCAAACTGCGCGCGTCGTTGATCAAGAATCCAAGCCCCGAGCTCGCGCCGACCAACTCTGCCGCGACCAACGCCATCCAGCCCACGCCAAAGCCGATGCGAATTCCCGTAAAAATTTGCGGCAACGCTGCTGGCAAGACCACTCGCGTGAGGATCTGCCATTCGCTGGCACCGAGGCAACGCGCCGCGCGCACGAGATTCGGTTCGACGTTTTTTACGCCTTGGATCGTGTTGATCAACAGCGGAAAAAAGATGCCGAGGAAGATGATGAATTGATTCTGCGCATTGCCGATACCGAGCCACAAAATCGAGAGCGGAATCCACGCAATCGGCGGGATAGGACGCAAGATTTCGATGATCGGATCGAACTGATCGTGCGCCCATTTCCACCAACCCATGGCGATGCCCAGCGGCACCGCCATCAGCGCAAACGCGAACGCGATGAGTTCACGCCGCAGCGAGTGCCACAAGTGCGTCAGGAGCTCTCCCGAGCCGATCAACTCAATGGCGGCCTTGATGATCGCCGACGGTGGCGGCAGTAGCGTCGTCAGCTCCGGCCGACCGCGCGGTAACCAGTAACCCGCAATGATTTCCCAAGCGATGAGCAATACGCCCATCGTTGCCCACCGGCTGAGCCAACCGAAGCGCGATCGCCCCGACGTCGCCGTCGTGCCCGCCATCAGGCCGGATTCACCGTTTGCCCGTTGAAGGTAAACGGCTTAGTCAAATCACCTTTTTCAGGAAACGCTTGCGGTCCCTTCATCGACAAAATCGTGTCGTAAGCGGGGTACGGCAACTCCCCGATCTTTCCGCCCCAACCCGCAGGAATCGTCGGCGGCACGGTCGGGATTTTCCAGCCCAAGCGCTCGAATGCGGACTTCATGAACTGCGGCGCGAAGACGCTCGCGAAGTCCTTCTGCGTAAACGCGGTCTTGAGTCGCTTGTTGTCGAACAACCATTTCGCGATGCGCTCGTTTTCTTTCGCCCAAAAATCGGCGATCGGGTAGAGATACGTTGGCTTGTACCAGTTGTTGTATTCGATGAGTTGCTGCGTGAGGAGCGAGCGGGGCGCGTTCTTCAAGTTCGCGTCTTCCATCATCGCGTTCACCGCAGGCTCGACATTCAGGCGCAGCCACAACGTCGCTTCGACGATGGCGTCGGTCAGCGCCTGCACGACGTCCGGGACATTGTCGACGAGCTCCTGCCGCACGTAAATCGAGCCCTGGTACACGTTGTACGCATAGCTTACGTCGATGCTGCGGCCGTTCTTGCGTTCGTTGAGCATCAATGAGCAGGTGTAATCCCACGGCACCACGGCGTCAATGCCCTTGGGCATCAACAAAAGCTCTGGCGGCGGCATATTCTTGAGCACGACATCCTTGCCGATGTTGATGCCATTCAGGCCCGCCATCATCTGAAAGTAAAACTCAGACGACGACCCCGTGGGGATACCGATCACGTAAGGTTCGCCGTTCTTGCCGCCTTTGAAATCTTTCACGTTCTTGAGTGGCGAATCGAGCGGGACAATCACGTGGTGCCGCAGGTTCGGGCACACAATCGAAATCACCTTGAGCGGAATTTTGTTGTCGACCAACGAGTTCAGCGGGAAATTGCCGCCGGCACCGACTTGAATGCGCGTCGAGATGAACACTTCGTTGAGCGCTGGGCCAGACGTAAACGCCGTGAGCTTCGATTCGACGCCGCGTTGCGCAAGGAAGCCTTGTTTGTCCATCACCGCCATCACGGCGTTTTGGCCCGACCACGGCGGTTGCCAACCCAAGCCGAGCGGCCACCAACCTTTTTCTTTGAGCCACGCGACCGATTTGTCTGAAACTTTGGTGTGCGGCGTTGGCCAGCCCCACGCAGTGCGCGTGCTTTGCGCTTCGGCGACCGTGGGCAAGCCGACCGTTAGCGCGACACCTCCGGCCGCCATGCCTGCCATCACGGCGCGGCGTTGCGGTTGCGTGGGGGTCTCCCATGTTTGCTTCTTGTTCATAGCGTCTCCTCCTCAGGTAGCGACGAATAGTATCAACGGATCAGGCTAACGGCACGAGCTTGAAATCACCAGCAAAAACTCAATTTTTCGTAACGTTGGGTTTCGTTTTTTCGCATTTCCGACGGCCAGACCTGCGACTGCGCCCGACATGCGGCGCGCTGCATCGCAGCATTTCTGAGCGCCGCGTTTTCTATAATGAACGACCCTGTTCTTCATCGCGCCGTTCGACTCGTGCGCGAGCTTTCGCCGCTTAGACGCGGCTCATCGCCATGACTTATTGTGTTGCCATGTCCTTGCACGAGGGCATGCTGTTTGCCTCCGATTCACGCACCAACGCCGGCGTCGACAACGTCTCGACGTTCTCCAAAATGACAGTGTTCGAGGTTGCCGACGGCGAACATCAACGCTGCATCGTCGCGGTCAACGCGGGCAATCTCGCGACCACGCAAGGCGTGATCAGCCAACTGCGGCGCAAGGCCACGGTCGATGAATCGCACATCCTCAATGCGCCCTCAATGTTCGATGTGGCGGAACTTTTCGGCCAGGCGATCAGGCAATCGATTTCGCACGCCGAAGAAAACCAACTGTCGCAATCGGCGGTGGACTTCAGCTGCACCTTTCTCGTGGGTGGCCAAATTCGCAACGAGCCGCCCCGACTATTTTTGATTTACCCGCAGGGCAATTTCATCGAAGCCACGAGCGACACGCCCTACTTTCAGATCGGCGAAAGCAAGTACGGCAAACCGATCATTGACCGCGTGGTGCGTCCAGAAACGCCGATGGCCGAGGCGCTTAAGTCCGCGATGGTGTCGTTTGATTCGACGATGAAATCGAATCTGTCGGTGGGCCTTCCCATCGATGTCGCCATCGTCAAGCGCGATCATTTGAAAACAACGCTGCGCTACCGCGTCACGGAAGACGATCCGTATTTCCAGACCATCCGCAAGGCCTGGGGACAAGGCCTGCGGCAAGTATTTCAGGGATTACCGCAGCCTGAGTGGTTTCACAATTGAGTTCCTTCTCTGCGTTGGCGGGGAGCTTGTCGAAGCATGACCGGGCGTGTCTGCATGCCCAATAAGCAACGCAGCGAAACGCACTACATCATCATGCTCGGCTTGCTGCTGGGCGCACAGCCCGTAGCGACCGACCTTTACCTTCCGGCGTTGCCCGCGATCGCTGCCGAACTCGGCAACCCTGCGCTCACGCTCACCGGCTTGCTGCTTTCGTTTGGTTTCGCGCAGCTCATCCTCGGCCCACTCTCGGATCGCTTCGGACGCAGGCCCGTATTGCTCGCGGGTTGCGCGGGTTACGCCTTGGCGTCGTTCGCGGGTGCGTGGGTGACGACGTTGTCGGGACTCGTTATTTGTCGCTGTCTGCAGGGCGCGGCGATGGCGGCACTCGTCGTGTGCTCACGAGCGTCGGTGCGCGATTTGTATTCCCCCGTCGACGGCATGCGCGCGTTGTCGAAAGGACTCACCGGCTTGGGTATCGTTGCCATGAGCGCACCACTCACCGGCGCGTTGATCGTCGCGTATTTGCCGTGGCACGCAACCTTCATCGCATTGGGCGTCTACGGTCTGGTCATGCTCGCGTGGGTATGGGCGTTCTACGCAGAGTCGATTCCTGCGCGTGTACCGGTCATCGCCAGTGCGGTACTGCCGAGCGCCACGCTCGTGGTGCTCAGAGGCCCGCGCTTTCGCGCGTGGACCACGATGCTCGTCGCGACGTATTGCACGCTCTTCGCGTTCTTGCTGTCGTCGGGATTTGTCTACATCAAGGTCTTCGGCTTCTCGCCGCTCGGATGCGGCCTCGTGCTCGCGAGCAACAGTCTCGCTTACATCGCGGGCACGTACCTGTGCCGCCATTTGCTCGCGCGCATGGGGCCAGACCGCGCGGCGCGCATTGGCGGTGTGCTCACCGCAACGGGCGGCCTCTCTGCGCTTGCCGTCGCACTCATCAGCGGACCGCAAGCATGGGCGATGATTGCCGGTCAGTGGCTCATCGCGATAGCGCATGGTATCCACCAGCCGTGCGGCCAAGCTGGCTCAGTCGGCGACTTCCCGGAACACGCGGGTCGCGCTGCGGCACTTTCCGGTTTCGCGATGATGCTCGCCGCGTTCTTCTGCGGCCAATTCATGGCCCCCAGCCTCGGCAGCAGCGCGTGGCCGTTAGTACTCTCGAACGCCATCGGCTGCGTCTGCATCAACATCGTCGCCTGGGTGTTCGTGCCTCGCGCGTATCGGACCGGCGGGCAGGCCGCGTAGGTAAATGCCGCTAATAG
>JAKPSO010000791.1 GCA_029571495.1 Pseudomonadota bacterium | reverse complement strand
CTTTCCCGGCGACCATACCCTCAACCCAGAGCGGCGTGTAAATCACCGCAAGATACGCGCCCGCGAGGCCGCACATCGCGCCGCCGAACATCACCGCGAACAGTCGAATGCGTCGCACGGGGTAGCCCAACGAGTGTGCCGACTCCGGACTCTCGCCCACCGAGCGCAACACGAGCCCGGCGCGGGTTCGGTACAAGAACCAAATGATCGCTGCTGTCAACGCAAACGCGAAGTAGACCATCGGATGCTGCTTGAAGAGCGCGGTCCCAACGAATGGGACGTCCGCCAGTCCAGGCATGGAAAAGTGCGCGCGTTCCGGCAAGCGCTCCTGCACGTATTTCACGCCCGCAAACGCCGAGAAGCCCGCGCCGAAGAGTGACAGCGCAAGCCCCGTTGCGTATTGATTGGTGTTGAGCCAAATGACCAATGCGCCGAAGAGCGCGGCGAGAAACGCGCCCGCCGCCATGCCTGCGACAAAGCCGAGCCAATCGTTGCCGGTGTGTACGACCGTCGCGAAACCCGCAATTGCGGCGCAGAGCATCATGCCCTCAGCGCCGAGGTTCACGATGCCCGACTTTTCATTGATCAGCAGGCCGAGTCCCGCGATGGCAAGCACGGTGCCGGCATTAAGCGTGGAGGCAATCAGGAGTGCGAACTGTTCCATTATTTGGTCCCCGCTTTCGCCGATGGTTTGATTCGATACGCGATAAGCGTGTCGCACGCCAAGAGCGTGAACAACAGCAAACCTTGAAACACGCCAGTCAGCGACTTAGGCAGGCCGAGCCTCGACTGCGCAAGTTCACCACCGATGTAGAACATGCTCATGAGAATCGCAGAAAACACGATTCCGACCGGATGCAAGCGCCCAACGAACGCCACGATAATCGCCGCGAAGCCATAGCCCGCAGGTACATATGGCGTGAGCTGCCCAATCGGCCCGGCCACTTCGAGCCCGCCAGCAAGGCCTGCCATGCCGCCCGAAACCAATAGCGCTGTCCACAACGCACGCCGCGACGAGAAGCCCGCATAGCGCGCCGCGTGTGGCGCGAGTCCGCCGACTTGCAGCTGAAATCCAATGAATGTTCGGAACATGTAAATCCACATGCCGAACACGCCAAACAGCGCGATCAAGAGACCCACATTCATGCGCGTGCCGTCGAACAAGCGCGGAATCTGCGTGACTTTCTCGAAGTTTTTGGTCTGCGGAAAGTTGTAGCCGTTCGGGTCTTTCCACGGACCGTACACGAGATACGACAACACCAAGTCCGCCACGTACACGAGCATCAAGCTGACCAAGATTTCACTCGCATTGAATCGATCGCGTAACAGCGCAACCAACCCCGCCCACAGCATGCCGCCCAAAATCCCCGCGAGCAAGATCAGTGGAATGATCCAAGGCCCAGTCGTTTTGTCCGCAAGCAGCGCGACGCCGCCCGCCGCAATCGCGCCGAGCACAAACTGCCCTTCCGCACCAATATTCCACACATTCGCGCGGTAACAAACCGCGAGACCCAGCGCAATGAGCAGCAGCGGTGTGGCCTTCACCGCCAATTCCGAGAGCGCGTAGCCCGATTTAATCGGCTCCCAAAAGAACATCTGCAAGCCCTTCGCGGGGTCCTTGCCCATCAGAAGAAAAATGCCGATGCCGATGATGACCGTGATGACGAGTGCGAGCAATGGAGACGCAATGCTCCAGAACTGCGAGGGTTGAGGGCGGGCTTCGAGCTTTAGCATGGGAGTGCTCCGGCGCGACCAGCGCGCGCAATGGCGGCAGGGGACCAGTTGCTTTTCAGCCGGTGGTAGGTCGCCACCAGCGCGCTCTGTGGCCGCGCGGGGCCAGTTACCTTTTTGCTTCGCCAAAAAGGTAACCCAAAAAGGCGACCCCGACATTCGACCATTTCCTGCGGTGCTCGCAACAGGCGGGCGACACTGGACATCGCACGGATGCCACGCTTTGCGTCGGTAAGTGCGATGCAGTGCCGCTTGGACCGCCCGT
>JAKPSO010000789.1 GCA_029571495.1 Pseudomonadota bacterium | reverse complement strand
CGCGCCGTTCGCGGCGCTCGCCAACGGTGCGTTCGCGCACGCGTTCGAGCAAGACAGTCTGCGCAAGCCCGGCGCCGGTGTGCACCCGGGGGCCACACTATTGCCTGCTGCATTGGCTCTCGCCGAGGAGCAAAACGCCTCCGGTGAGCGCCTACTGCTGGCCTTTATCGCTGGCTGCGAAGTGATGTTTCGCATTGGGGACGCCTCGCTTCATACGGCGGAGAAAAGAGGCTTTCATGCGTCCGGTCTCACCGGTCCCTACGGCGCGGCCATTACGAGCGGCGTCGTACTGGGGCTCAGCGCGGAACAACTTGAAAACGCGCTTGGAATCGCGGGTTCCATGTCAGGCGGTTTGCTCGAATTTTCCGCCTCCGAGCACGGTACAGAAGTGAAAAGATTGCATCTGGGACGTGCGTCAGAAGCGGGGGTGTTGGCCGCGCGGCTCGCGCATTCGGGCTTCGCAGGACCCGAGTCCATTCTTGAGGGTCGATTTGGATTCCTGAGTTCGTACTGCGAGCGCAGCGAACCCGAACGCCTAACTGCTGAACTCGGCACGCGCTGGGAAACGCGTCGCATCTGCATCAAGGCGTACGCCTGTCACGTCACAGCGCACACCCCCATCGAATCGTTGCGATCTCTCATGCTTAGCGAGCGCTTTACAGCGAATGATGTTGCAAGCATCGACGTACAGGTCGCCGACAAGGTGCTCGGCCATCACGATATTCGCCAGCCGGCGGACATCATGCAGGGGCAATACAGCGTGCCGTTTTGCATCGCACTTGCACTGCATCGCGACCCGAGCGATCCCGCCGTGTTCAACGACGACGCGCTGACCGATCGTGCCATCGCGTCAACCTGCGCCGCCATCACGCTACGGCCCTTTGCCGAGCCGACAGCCGACGGAAAATCACGCTCCGGTTGGTGTTCGATTTTGACTGTTGCCCTTAAAGACGGTAGGCGATTTGTGCGCGAGAGCGACAGCTTTGCGGGTGCGCCTGAACGGCCACTCTCGCGTGATGCGCTGTCGGACAAGTTTGCCCGTCTCACAAATGACTTGTCGCGCGAGAAGTCCTCAGCTTGGCTACGCGCTATCACCACACTCGAAGCCATGCCGGATATGGCGTGGTTGCGAGACTAGTTGCCGTGCCGATCCACCATAAGGAAATCGCGATGAACGTACAAACGCGGCGCCAATTCATTGAAACGATGGGGCTGTCCATCGCTGCGGGCGCGCTGGGCGGCCCGCAATGGGCCTTCGCGCAACGTGACGCCACCAGCGATTACCCCAATCGCCCGATACGCCTGATCTGCCCCTTTGCCTCGTCGGGTGGCGTCGACATCACGGCGCGCGCCATTGCGCAAAAACTTTCCGAGGCGTTTGGCCAGCCGGTCATCGTCGACAACCGACCAGGCGCGAACGGCACCATCGGCGTTGACGCGGCAGCAAAGTCCGCGCCGGATGGCTACACACTCACGATGATCTCGTCGAGCCACAGTGTCAACGTGACGTTGCAAACCAAGCAACCGTACGACCTGATGCGCGACTTGGTGCCGATCACTCAAGCCACTGTGCAGCCCTACGTCTTGGTCGTCAATCCGAAGTCTGGCCTGCGCACGATACAAGACGTCATCGCGCTTGCGAAAGCAAAACCCGGCACCGTAACGTACGGATCGTCCGGCATCGGCGGCTTCAGCCACCTCGCAGGCGCGCTCTTGGGCTCGCTCACCGGAACGCAACTTACGCACGTCCCGTACAAGGGCGGCGCACCGGCGATGGCGGACGTCATGGGCGGACAAATTCACATGCTCTTCTCGACGATTTTGCAGTCGCACGCACAAATCACCGGAGGTCGCTTACGCGGCATCGCTGTGACCACTGCTCGCCGTTCGCCGTCGTTACCGGACACGCCGACGATGCAAGAGTCGGGCGTCGCGGGCTACGAAGTCAGCGGTTGGTACGGACTCATGGCCCCGGCGGCGACGCCACCCGCAATCGTAGACAAGTTGAATCTTGCCATCACACGCATACTGCACACGCCTGACGTCCGCGCTCGCTTAGCCATCGACGGTTCGGAGCCGGTCGGAAACACGACGGCGCAGTTCGGCGAACACATTCGGTCGGAGGTGAGCAAGTGGCGCAAACTCATTCGTGAACTAGACATCAAGGCTGACTGAGATGAGCACAGCCTTTTCGCCAACGACCACCGCTCCCATTCGGCCCGCATCCGCGTCGCTCGCGAGGGCACTCGGCGAACGTGTCGCGACATTTACCTTCGAAGATTTGCCCGCAGCAGCCATTGACTGGGCAAAAGTTGGAATTCTCGACACGGTGGGCGTGACGCTTGCGGGCGCACGCGAGCCCGCTGCGACGCTACTCACTCAAGTACTCGGGCCCGGTGCTGGCGACGCGGTCGTGTTTGGCTCGACGCAACGCGCGAGCGCACTCGACGCCGCGCTGATCAACGGCACGGCGTCGCACGCGCTCGATTTCGATGACTGTAACAACACCTTTGGCGGTCATCCTTCGGTGCCGATCTTGCCCGCGCTATTTGCGCTCGCGGACGAACGTGGCGCGACGGGTCCAGACTTCATCACCGCGTACGTGGCGGGTTTCGAGGTCGAAACCAAGATCGCAATGTCGGTGCACTTCCATCATTACATGAAAGGCTGGCATCCGACGGCGACGCTCGGCGTCTTCGGCGCCGCCGCAGCGACGTCGCGCCTACTCGGGCTTGACGCAACGAAAACCGCCACGGCCATCGCCATTGCGGCATCCATGTCGTCGGGCATTAAGGCCAACTTCGGCACCATGACCAAGCCCATGCATGTTGGGCACTGTGCGCGCGATGGCTTGCTCGCTGCGCGTCTCGCGCAGGCGGGGTTCACGGCAAACGGTGACGACGTGTTCGAGCACGAACAAGGTTTCTTTGAGGTTTACAACGGCGCTGGCAACTACGACGCCGCGCGTGGCATCGACGCCTGGGCCGCGCCGCTTGACATCATTCGTCCTGGCCTTGCGATCAAGCAGTATCCCTGCTGCGGCAGCACGCATCCGGCCATTGATGCCGCCATCGAAATTGCACAATCGCATGCGTTCGAATGCGACGACATCGAACGCGTCGACGTTTGGATTCACCCGCGCCGGTTGCAGCACACGAATCGGCCGTTGCCGCAGAGCGATCTCGACGCGAAGTTCAGCGTGCAATACGTTGTCGCGCGGGCACTGCTCGATCAACGCGTCACCTTGCAACATTTTGAACAACGTCGTTTCCAAGAAACGGATGTGGCTGCGCTCACACGCAAAGTCAATGCGGTCGGGTACGACGTGCATCGTTTTCCTGCGGACAACCACTTCGGTGGCGAAGTGCGCGTCACGCTCAAGAGCGGCGCGGTGTACACGGCCAAAGTTGATCAACCCTTGGGCCGCACTTCGGCCAATCCGCTGCCTGCCGCACGTCTGCAAACGAAATACGAGGCCTGTGCCGCGATGGTGCTCAATGACGCTGCGGTGCGTCAAAGCGTTGAACTTCTGACGCGCTTCGAGGCGCTGACCGATGTGCGCGAACTCACGCGCCTTTTCACCGGAACTTCCAACTTGAAAGACAGATGAACATGCAATCGTGTCACGACGTCATTGTGGTCGGTAAGGGCAACGCTGCGCTGTGTGCAGCGCTCGCGGCGCGCGAGCAAGGCGCGTCCGTTCTTGTCCTAGAGGCCGCATCCGAAGAAGTGTCCGGTGGCAACAGCCGATTTGCTGGTGGCGTCATGCGCTTCGCGTATTCGAACGTAGACGAGTTGCGCAAGGTCACCGACCTCACCGACAAGGAAGTCGAAGAAACCGATTTCGGCACCAACACGCCGGAGGAATTTTTCGATGACATGTTTCGGCTGACGCAATACCGCACTGATCCTGAACTCTGCGAAACACTTGTGACACGGAGCCTCGACGTGATGATCTGGCTGCGTAGCAAGGGCGTGCGCTTTGTACCCAACTACGGGCGGCAGTCAGGCATCGTCGACGGCAAGCGTCGTTTTTTTGGGCGACTGCCGATTGAAGTCTCGGGCGGGGGCGCTGGGTTGGTGCAATTTCTTGACGATGCCGCGAAGAAGGCAGGAATCACTGTCGCCTACGACACGCGAATCTCATCGCTGCGCTTCGACGGTGAACGCGTCACCGGCGTCAAAGGCACGCAGAACGGTCGTGCCGTGGAACTTCAGTGTAAGGCGGTGATCCTCGCCTGCGGCGGATTCGAGGCCAACCCTGAAATGCGTGCACGCTATTTGGGGCCGGGCTGGGAGCTCGCGAAGGTGCGTGGCACGCGCTTCAATCAAGGCGACGGCCTGAAGATGGCGCTCGACATCGGGGCTGCGCCGTACGGAAACTGGTCAGGCTGCCACGCGACGGGATGGGATCGCAATGCGCCTGAGTTTGGTGACGTCAATGTCGGTGACAAATTTCAAAAACACAGCTACATCTTTGGCTTGCTCATCAACGCGGACGGCAAGCGTTTCGTCGATGAGGGACACGACTTCCATTCCTTCACCTACGCAAAATATGGTGGCGAAGTGCTGCGCCAGCCAAGTCAATTCGCCTGGCAGGTGTTCGACGCGAAGGTGAAGCATCTGCTGCGAAACGAATACCGCATCAAATTCGTCACCAAGGTTTCGGCAGACTCACTGGAAGCGCTCGCGCCACAGCTCGAAGGCGTGAACGCCTCTGCGTTTCTGAAAACCGCGAAGGAATTTAATGCGGCCGTGCAATCGGACGTAAAGTTTGACCACACCGTGAAGGACGGGCGTGGCACAACGGGTATCGAACCGCCAAAGTCCAATTGGGCGCAAGCGCTCGACACGCCTCCGTTTGAGGCATACCAAACAACGTGCGGCATCACTTTTACGTTTGGCGGTTTGCGCACGTCACCGCAAACAGGTGAGGTGCTTAACGTCCACTTCAAGCCGATTCCCGGTCTCTACTGTGCCGGTGAAATGCTCGGCGGACTGTTCTACTTCAATTACGCCAGTGGCACCGGCTTGGTGTCAGGCGCAGTCTTCGGTCGCATCGCCGGAAGCGCCGCGGGCGCGACAGCAAAAGCGGCATGACAAAGGACGACAACGAACGCCGTGTGCCGCGCGCGGAGCACGCATACCAAGAAATTCGCAAGGCGATTCGACAACGCAAATTTGGCCCTGGCGATCGCCTGCGCGAAGTCGACCTGGCCGAGTCGTTGGGCCTTTCTCGCACGCCCGTTCGAGAAGCGCTCTCACGTCTGCAAGCCGACGGCCTTGCGGCGGAGAATTCGCAGCGCGGCTTCACAATCGTCGAGTTTGACCAAGCTACGGTGGCTGAGCTTTACTTCATGCGCGAACTTCTCGAAGGTGCTGCGGCTCGCCTTGTCGCGACTTCTGCAGCCGACGCCGAGATCGATTTGCTGCGCGACATTCACGAGCAGTACGCGGCGCTGGCCACCGGAAGCAATGGCGCCGAACTTGCTATGACGAACCGCCATTTTCACGAGACGTTGTGTCGATGCGCGCACAACCGTTTCTTGTTGCGGACCTTGGAACCGCTGCACGACGCCTTGGGCTTGCTCGGCGAATCTAATCTAATTGACCCGGTTCGGGCACACGAAAACTTGCGCGATCACGCGGCGATTATGGACGCGATTTCGAAGCGTGATGGCGCTGCGGCCGAAACGCTCGCACGCGCGCACATCCGCGCAGCGCACACGGCAAGAATCAAGCGCATGTTCGGTCAGCACGCGCGGCCCTAGACTCTTCGTTCTGAACCTTACCAGTGCCCGCCCGATGGCCCTACACACGCTTCTGATCTATTTCATGGCGGCGCTCGGCCTGTCGCTGACGCCAGGACCGAACAGCCTGCTCGTCTTGACGCATGGTGCGCTGCACGGGCACCGGCGCACGTGGTTCACGGTATTCGGCGGGGCACTGGGCTTTCTCGTGCTCATTGCGCTTTCGATGGCCGGCATCGGCGCTCTACTCAAGGCGTCGGCGAGCGCGCTTACGGTGTTGAAATTCGTAGGAGGTGGGTATCTTGTGTGGCTTGGAATCGTTCTGTGGCGTTCGCCACCGATTCAGCTGCGCGCGGATACAGAGAGCGTTAACGCGCGAGGTGTCGATCTGTTTCGGCAAGGGCTCTTTACCGCCGTATCCAACCCGAAGGCGCTCCTCTTTTACGGAG
>JAKPSO010000788.1 GCA_029571495.1 Pseudomonadota bacterium | reverse complement strand
ACGGGCAAGTCGTTCTTGATACGCGTCATCTCGTCGGTCAGTTGCTTGCCGAGCTGTAACACGTCGCCGTCACTCTTCATCGAAACGGAGAGTGCGATGCTGGGTTTGCCGCCGAAGCGAATCGTCTGTACAGGCGGATCTGCGTAGCCGCGATACACGTTCGCGATGTCACCCACGCGAATGGTTCGACCGCCGGAGTTCGGCACTGCGAGTTCAAGGTCACGCACCGATTTGACGGTATCAAAGTTGCCGCTCACGCGAAGCGCAATCGCGTTGTCTTTCGTCTGTATAACGCCTGCTGGCGCGACCGCGTTTTGCGCCTGCAATTGCGCCGCGATGGAGTTCGCGTCGATGCCCAGTGCGCCAATTTTCGCGTTGCTAATTTCAATGTAGATTTTGTCGTCGACTACGCCGACGAGTTCGATCTTTGAAACGTCTGGAATGCGCAGCAACTCCTGCCGCACGTCTTCGACTTTGTCGCGTAGCTCAGAGAGCGTGAAGCCATCGCCCGTGAAGGCGTAGATTGAACCGAACACGTCGCCGAATTCGTCGTTGAAGAACGGCCCCAGCGCTTCCGGGGGCAGCGTGTGCCGGATGTCGCCTACTTTCTTGCGCACCTGATACCAAAGTGCCTGAACGTCCTTTCGCGGCGCGGTGTCGACGAGCTCAAGAATGATCATCGACTCGCCGGGTTTGGAGTAACTCTGCGTCCGCTTGAAATACGGCATCTCTTGGAGCTTCTTTTCAAGACGATCGGTGAGCTGTGCGTCTACTTGCGACGTCGTTGCGCCGGGCCACAGCGTGCGCACGGTGATCGCGCGGAAAGTGAAGTCGGGGTCTTCGCGTTGACCGAGTTTGAAGTACGCAGCGAATCCCGCAATGGCGATTGCGAGGATGAAAAATAGCGTGAGCTGTTTGTGCTTAATTGCTGCGGCGGAGACATTGAACTTGCCGCCACCGAGGTCGGGCGTGCCGCTCATGGCTTCGCGCTCGCGGGAACGGTTGCCGGTGCGGCAGTGGCTGCAGGCGCAGCCGGTGTTGCCGAAGCGGCCGCGGTCGGCGGTGCCGCTGGCACATCAATCAAGCGCACCTTTTGTCCAGCAAGTAATAGATTAGCGCCTGCCGTCACCACCAAATCGCCCGGCTTCAGGCCCGACGTCACGACGACGCCGTCGTTGGTGCTTTCGCCGACCTTGATCTCAACCGCGCGAACAGTCTCGCTCGCGCGATCGACGAGCCACACACGCGTCGCGTTGTCGCGCGTATACAGCGCCGTGTTCGGTACGACGATACTTTGCGCCGCGCCGAGATCCAGGCGCACTGTCGCGCTCATGCCGAGCTTTAGTGCGTCGTCTGCGTTCACGATGGAGAGTTTCGCGGCATAGGTACGGCTCGCGGCGTCGGCGGCCGGCGCGAGTTCACGCAGTGTCGCCGCGTAGGTCTTACCGGGGATCGCATCAAATTGCGCCAAGAAACCTTTGGCAAGTTTCATCTGCCCGACTTCGCGCTCCGGCACGTTCACGACGATCTCTTTCTCGCCGAGTTGTGCGACGCGGACAACGCTTTGGCCCGCCGCGACCACGCTGCCGGCCTCGGCGTCGACAGCGATGACCACGCCCGCTTTGTCGGCCTTAAGGGTCTGAAATGTCAGCCCATTTTTCGCATTCGCGAGCTGCGACTGCGCTGCCTTAACGCGCGCGTCCGCTGCTGCAGTCGTCGCCGCTTGCCGCTCAAGCGCGGCGCCGGACACAAAGCCTTTGTCGCGTAGCTCTTGCTGGCGCTTGAGTTCGCTAACTTGCAAAACCCAATCAGTCTTCGCCACTTCAACCTGCGCAGCCTGCGCGTCAATCGCAGGCAACACATCTTGCGAATCAAGCACCGCGAGCGCCTGCCCGGCCTTCACGACTTGTCCAACGTCCACCATGCGGCGCGCGATTTTTCCGGGGACGCGAAAGCCATAGCGCTGCTCGTACCGCGGCCGCACTTCACCGGGCAAATACGAGATATCGGACAGACTGCTCATGCCCACTTGCAACACGCGCACAGGGCGCGGCGGTTCCGCCTTGGTGGCAGTTGGTGCTTCTGGTTTTGCGTCAGCGCTCGGCGCATCTTTTTTGCCGCAGCCCGGGAGCGTGGCGAGACTCGCGGCCGTTGCGAGGGACAAGGCGAGGAGGAGGACCTTCTTTTTCATCATGCTTTCGATTCCTTGAAAGGCGTGTGTGGTTTTGTTGTGTTTGTGTATGCAGTCGAATGGAGGCGCGCTAAACGCGCTCCGGAGTTCCGGCGACATGCGCCCAATAGCGCGTGAGGGCAAGCGTGGCCTCTTCTTGGTAGCTGCCCATGCCGGGGAGTACGGGGCACTTCGGGTCGTTGCGGTGCATGTCACTGTGCAGCGTGTGCAAGCCGATCATGATCGCGTAGCTATGCTTTAGAAGGCGACCGCCCTCGCCCGGCCCGAGCGCCGCAAGCTTCGGAAAGTGCCGTTCAAGGCCAGCACCGGCCGTCATCAGCCACGTCCCCATTTGCGTCTGGAAGTGCTGCGATGCCGCGAGCGGCACCGCGTCCGGCGCAAAGCCGATGCAACACGCGCCAAGCGGCATGTAGATCGGTGCGCTGATCAGTTGCTCGTCAACGAGGTCCAGCAGTTCATGAAATGGGAAGGCTTGGCCGCTGTTGAGGCGCGCGATGAGCTTCGTGAAAAACGCTTCGACGTGGCGCAGGTGCAGCGCGAGGTAGAGCTCCTCTTTGGTCTGAAAGTAGAGGTAGACCGTTCCCTTCGCGAGGCCCGCGGCCTCGGCAACGTCGGCCACGTTCGCGAGCCCTTGGCGCTCGACAAAGAGGCGCTCCGCCGCGTCAAGAATCGCCTGCCGACGTGCGTCTTTGTCCTCGCCGTCAATGGCGCGCACACGGCCACGACCGCCACCACTTTCCGAGCGCACGACGGCCGGACAGTGGCAGGAAAAGAATCGTTGGAGTAAGTTCATAACAGTGTCGGATCGCGTTAAATGACTTGCAGTCAGTTGCGCCGAACTGTAAATGACTCGCGGTCAGTTGTAAAGTCTTTTGCTGTGTATACAGCTTTTATAAGCAATCGACAGTTAGACGGTCGTTACAACATCGTTTTTATAAGAGTCAACAAGATACAAAAACGCGCCGAAACGAATGCCGCACAACGGTTAGGGCAATAAAGCTGTATGCAAGCACAGGCGTGCCCTACCTCGCCGAACCGGATTGCGACCGCGCTCGGCGATGTAAGGCCCCGATGCGCCGCGCGACTTACGTGCAAGACATTGTCCGAACGGCGCG
>JAKPSO010000786.1 GCA_029571495.1 Pseudomonadota bacterium | reverse complement strand
CGCGCCGTTGATCGTGATCTGTGATTCGTAAATCGGGAAGCCGGGCACCGGATAAATTACTTCGTCGCCCGCGCCGAAATCGGTGGTCGAGAGAATCGTGTACGCGATAAAAGGCTTCGCGCCCGCGCCGACGACTACGTCGTCCGGCGAAATTTCAATGCCACGCATGTCGCCCATGTATTTCGCGACGGCTTGCCGCAGCTCCGGGATGCCCGCGCTCGGCGTGTAGCCGTGTTTGCCGATGCGAATGGCCTCGTGGCCGGCTTCCTGCACGTGCGTCGGCGCCGGGAAGTCGGGCTGTCCGATGCAAAAACTCGTGATGTCTCGCCCCTCGGCGATCAGCTTGTTGACCTCGGCGAGTACGACAAAGGCGTTTTCGGTTCCGAGAGATTGAGCGCGACGAGAAAGTGTGGGTGTCATACGGGCGAAACAGTCGTTTATTGATCAGGTAGTTCAATGCTAACCGCCCGTCAAAGCGGGGGATTCTTGGGTTTCATTCGTCAGCGCAATCCCACTAGAAGACCGCTGGGCTGCGGTCGATGGCGTGCGCTAGGCCTTGCGATTGACTAGCACGATGCCGACAGCGACCAACCCCAATGCAATCACCAACGTCGGCGTGATGTGCTCATTGAGCCACAGCGAACCGAAGATGAGCGCAAACACCGGCGTCAGAAAGACAAAGACCGAAATTTTCGTCGCCGGGTAGCGACCGAGCAACCACATCCACGTCAAGTAACTGAGGAAGGCCCCAACCACCGTTTGCACCACGAGCGAGCCCCAGCCGAGTGCGTTGTAGTCGAACGTCCAACGTTCGCCAAGCGCAAGCGAAACAAACGGCAGCAACAGCGCGCTGACGGCGACTTGATAAAAGAGGAGTTTCTCCGCGGACACTTTGGCGAGCGACGTTGAGCGGATCACCACGGTCGTCAACCCCCAAAGCATCCCGGCCAGCACCGCCAACGTGTCGCCGAGCCAAACGTCACCTGCCCGCGCACCAGCGACAAAGCCTTCGCGCAACGCGAATAGCACCGCGACAAACGCGCAAGTGATGCCGAGCCATTGCAGCGGGCGCAGGCGCTCCGCTTTCACAAACAGCGGCAGCAGCACCGCGACCCACAGCGGCGAGGTGTACACAAACACGGTCAATCGCGACGCGCTGGTGTACTTGAGCCCGATGAACAGCGCTGCGAACTCTCCGGCAAACAACAAGCCCGCAACCAGCCCAGCGCCCAGCGTCGCATCACGCGCGAAGAGCGCGATGCCGCGCACGCGGCACCATATCAACAGCAGCACCGTCGCACCCGCAAAGCGCAAAAAGGCCTGCACCACAGGCGGTACGTGCGGGATGGTCGCTTTGACGAGGACTTGCTGGAAGCCCCAAAACACGCAGCATGCGAGCAAGAGGCCGACGGCGATGCCATCGAGGTGGTCTTTTCTTTTGAGCATGGCTGCATTGTGCCTTGACGCCAACAACTCACGGCCTCGACAGATACATGATCCGTAACGCTTCGTTTTTGTGCGACGCAACAAATCGGCGCGTCACGCAATCGAAAACGCACCAATAGTGGCCGACATTCGCGCCCGCTTGCACGATACGCACCGCAAACGCTCTGTTCACCACCGGATCGAACTGTGGCACGGCGATTGCAATAGAGAGTCATCCCACCCTGTGGGCACCACACCAAACTCTCGGGAGAATTCCTTATGCCTCAGTCGAAGTTCCACGTTTCGCGCCGCGGCGCGATCAAGACGCGGACCGCAGC
>JAKPSO010000766.1 GCA_029571495.1 Pseudomonadota bacterium | reverse complement strand
GGGCGCGTTCTTCAGCGACATACTGCACGAACGACGCGCGCGTGCCGCCGATGGGCTCAATGCCCGACGCTTTGAGACGATTAGCAACATCGGGCATTTTCATCGCGGCGTCAACCGCTGCGGCGACTTTGTCTAAGATGTCCGCGGGCACGCCCGCAGGCGCGTGAACGCCTGCCCAATGCACGATGTTGATATCAGGGAATCCCTGCTCTGCCGTCGTTGTAAGACTCGGATACGCCGAGAGCCGCGCCTTCCACGTCTCCGCGAGCGCCTTCATCTTGCCGCCAGTGATTTTTGGAAGCGAGACGATGCTCGCCTCACTCGTCGCTTGCACCTGTCCGCCCATGATCGCGGTGGCGCTTTCGTTGCCGCTCTTGTACGGCACGACTTGCAGGTTCGCGCCGTATTTGCTCTTTAACAGTTCCGCGACGAAATGCGGTGTGCTGCCGGTGCCCGCGGTTGCGAAATTGAACCCACCCGGAGCTTTCTTCGACGCTTCCACGAATTCGCGCAGATTGCTGTATGTTGCGTTCGGTGGTGCGACGATGATCGACGGTGCGAGCGCGATCATCGCGACCGGCACCAAATCCGACTCCTTGTACGGCATCGATTTCTTGATCATGTGATTCGAGATCACGCCCGCCGCGCTGATCAAAAACGTGTAGCCATCCGGCGCGCTTTTCGCGACCAAATCCGCGCCGAGCGTGCTGCCCGCGCCGGGCTTATTGTCGATCACCACGGGCTGGCCGAGTACTTTCGTTGCGCCCTCGGCAGCCGCGCGCGCCATCAAATCATTCGCGCCGCCGGCAGCGAAAGGCACCACGAATTTGATCGGACGATTTGGCCAGGCTTGTGCGTGCGCAGCGTTCGCGAAAATGAGCGTTGCGCCAATGGCAATGACGATGCGGGAGAGTGAGAATTTCATGATGGTGTGCACCAAAGTACGGAAAATTTAGCGGAATGATGAATGGGTTCGCTCGCGCTCAGCTCGTCGAAGCGCAACGTGGCGGTTATCAATGAAAGCTACTGCTTGCAACCGAGCCTTCGACGGGCTCAGGCCGAACGAGCGGCGGAAGCTTCATGCCAACACTCAATTGAACCATGCGCCGAATCGAGGCTTCGAGCGTAGGGTCCCCCGCGAGCGCGGACAGCGCGAACCATCGGCAATCGTGCGCCTCGTCGGCGTTGAGTTGCAGTTCTGCGTCGTGCTCGGCGTGCGTGTCGGCGACGAACAAAAAGCGCAGGTCGTAGTGAAAGTGCGCGGGCACGTCGCCGCGTTCCGGAATCGCGTGGACGTCGACGTCGAAAAGCGCTGCGTCGTCGGGCCGCGCGACGAATTGCGTGAGGCCAACCTCTTCCGTTACTTCGCGCTCGGCCGCGGCGCGCCACGAAGCGTCAGTCTCTTCGATGTGCCCGCCGGGTTGCAGCCATTTGTCGAGCTTGCGATGGTGAATCATCGCGACATGCGCGAGCGTCCGATCAAGCACCCAAGCGGAGGCCGTGAGGTGCCCCTTCAAAGTCGCGCGGCTCCACGGCTCGGTCGTCGTCTTCACGAATTCGGTCACGCGCTC
>JAKPSO010000753.1 GCA_029571495.1 Pseudomonadota bacterium | reverse complement strand
CGCGTGTTGCTGATGGATCGCATGACGCAGCTCATTGAGGCATTTGAGCGCGACCGCAATCCCTTCGCCGTCGTCGCGCTCGATCTCGACAATTTCAAGCCACTCAATGACCATCTCGGTCACGCCGTCGGCGACAAGTTTTTGCAAGAAGTGGCACGACGGTGTAAAGCCGCGCTACGGCCCACGGACACCTTCGCGCGCATGGGTGGCGACGAATTTCTCGCGCTCTTGCCGGGCGTAGGTACGCGTGAGAGCGCGCTCACTGTCGCACGCAAACTTGCGCTGTGCGTGCGCGACGCCAACGACGTCCACACGCTTGAGGTGAAATGCACCGCGAGCATCGGTGTCGTGTTCTTTCCGCTTGACGGCGAAACCGTCGATCAAGTGTTGGATCGCGCTGACACCGCAATGTACGCCGCCAAAGCCAGCGGTCGCAACCGAATCAAGATGCGCAGCCGCAGCTTGATGCCGGACGGACCGATTACACAGGGAGAATTGCTATGAACAACACATCAATGCGATACGACCGTCCATCTAGCAACGCCAAGCGCGCAATGGCGTCGCTGGGTACGCTAATTGTTGCGGCCAGCCTATTCGGATGCGCCAGCCCGCCGCCGCCTCCCGCCGCCCCTCCAGCTACGCTCGCCCCGACGCGCGCAGAACGCGTCACCGTCGCGCTCAACAAGCTCGGGTTCGAAAAGCAAGACGACGGCTGGTACCTGACGTTGCCCGCGCCACTTGTATTTGCATTTGACAGCGACACCGTGAGCGACACCGGTCGCGCAGACGTCACACGCGTCGCACGCGAGCTTCGGGAGCTAGACGTTGAACGCGTACTGATCTACGGCCACACCGACAACGTCGGCGCCGCGCAGTACAACCAAGCGCTCTCACAGCGCCGCGCCGAAGCCATCGTGCGCGTGCTTGTCGAGAGCGAGTTCCCCGCCAATCGCATCACGGCAAAAGGCTTCGGCGCCAGCGTAGCCATCGCCCCCAACACCACCGCAGAAGGCCGCGCAAAGAACCGACGTGTGGTGATTGTGGTGCAGATTGATTGAATGTTTCGCGCAGCGGCGATGGCGGCGCTATCTCTTTGCGCCGACGAAATTCTTCGACATTTTTCGCATCGATTCTGCCCACGCGGCCATGGCCGTAGAAACTTCTACTAGTTGTGCCGTTGCCCATTGATAACGTAGCGCGCGATGTAGCCCCCACGCACTCACGGGAACAAGCACGCCGTTTACGAGCGCAAACACGACTACGCCCGCGTCAGCTCCACGAAACTCGGGGACGCAAAATTGAATGAGCGTCTTGTATCCAAAGGCCATGACGCTCAACACAACGATGCCCGCGAAGCCCGAACCCACGATGTTGGGAGCCTTGGCAAGAAACCGAGGAGAGGCGCTAGAGATAAGGCTCATGCTCACCGCAATACCGAATATTCCCACGATGTTCGAAAGCGGTGACCATAGCAAGTGCGTGTACACGTTCCGATGGGCAATGAATTCGCTATGCAGGAATTCGGGCCAGTCAATAGCCCAACTCAGCCATCGAAGCGTAATCCCGAGGACACTCGCCATGATGAGTATTGTCAGACTGTATCGCCACCACGTCTGCGCAATCAGCGTGCCGATGAACTTTCGCTGCGTCCCAATCGGAAGGAGTGCAAGCCGCATCAAGGGTAACGGCATAGGCTTGGCAACCAGCAGCATTAAGGTGTACCACAACAGCCAAGGCACGAATGAATCAGTCAGAAATGCGCTAGATTGAATCACTAAGTAGAACGCCACCACCAGCGTCGAGAGTGCCCATGCGTTTCCATCAGCTGGCAACGTAAGCAGTGCCGAAACACGGCGCCTCGCCGCGTTTGGCCCGACGGCCTTTGCTGCTTCAGCTTGTCTCCACCTTGTGAGCCAGGATATTCGTACGTTGGTCGTCGCACGATCAGACGCGACGCGTTTTCGATCCACCGCATTCTGCCCAAACCAGCGATCCCACACATATTCACCCAACGGAATCGCGATGCAAAGGGCAACTGGCCACCACCAAACCTTGCTGGAAGTGCGAGACAACAATGCCGCCATTTGAATCGGTACTGCGGCCAAATTCATTCGCGAACGTGGACGACCGAAGCCGATGAATACCGCCGTGGCCAACAGTCCAAGCAACAACGCTTCCGCGGCGTATGTGTGCGTCGGAACATCGACAAGTGTCATTTCTTTCATATGCCAATTGGTTTCACTCAGCGCGTTCATCATGCGCTCTCGAGTGGAACCATAGGCTCGGAGCACCACGGCTGGAATCGCAGACACCGCAATCACCACGCCAATACATCGCATGAGTAGCGTTGTCAGGCGTGGCGCAGTTGGCGCAAGTTTCCACAGCGGAAATCGCAGCTCGGTGTATCTAACGTAGCTCAAAGCGAGGACGCCGCCAAGCGCGGCACCAGTTGCGAGCATGCCGCCCATCTCGATTTTTAGACTGTCGTCGCTGATGACTACCGTCGAGATCGTCGCGGCGTAAATGAGTGCCGCATATGCCAATACAATCGCACCGGTCCATAGGGCGATAAACCACTTTCCGCCCAAAATTCCGCATGCAAATCGCAGCAAAGTGATGGCGTACTTCATGTGTTGAGCGCCACAAATAAGTCTGCCAAACCAATCGCCTGCAAGCGTGCATCTGAAGGCATTGCAGACGCTGCAAACGCGCGTAAGTCAATCACACTCTCCCACGTCGCAGCGTCCACCTTTCGAGAGCGCAACAGGCCAGGCTGCGCCGGCACCAACGCGCTGGTCAACACTATCCGCACCGCGTCCAACAATTCGTCACGAGCCCCTAAGAGTTGCACACGCCCGC
>JAKPSO010000710.1 GCA_029571495.1 Pseudomonadota bacterium | reverse complement strand
TCAATGATCGACCCCGCAAATCCCTCGACTTCCTTACTCCCCGCGAAGTAGCATCCTTCTTGTACCCCGCTGGCGCACTTTGAACTGGAATCCACCAAAAAGGCCTATAAGCGCCGCTACGCTGCCGTTTTCAATAAAAAGCTGCCGCGTACCTAACCCTTGGCCACGCGGCCCACGCCACTGACGCTCGTTAACACGTCGGTGGCTGCGCCCTTCCACGTGAGGCTGCCGACGCCGCTCACGTTTGCGCGGATGGATTTATCAGCGCGCACCGAACCACTGCCGACGCCGGACATCTCGACGTCCACCCGATCCGCAGCGAGCGCTTCGGCGTCGATGCTGCCGACGCCTGAGAGCTCCACCTTCAGTGAATCCACCTTGCCGCTCAACGTCGTGCCGCCGACGCCAGAGGTTTCGACTTTCAACGAACCGCCCTTAAAGCCCTGCGCGTCGATCGAGACGGTTCCAGAGTTTTCGAGGCGATTGATCGATTTGGCGGTGACCTCGTAAACGACGTCGGTCTTCGAGTGAATGGCGGATGTTGACGACAAGATCAACACGCCGTCTTTCACTTCCGATTTAATCAACGGCAGCAGGTTGTCGTCAGCGGTGATCTTCAAGGCATCGGTGTCTCCGATGCGCACTTTCATGCTGCCGATACCGGTCGCGTCAATGGCGTTGAACGACGCCACCGCGCGACTCTCGCTCGCGCGGACACCGCTTCCGTTCACCGCCTTGTCGTCGCCAATTGAGATCGAGATGTCGCCGCAGCCGCTGAGCGCCAGTACTGCGCTTGCAAGCACGAACAGCATGGCTCGGCGATACGAAAATGCGCGACGAAGGCCAAAGCGCGTCCCCGAACAGTTGTTAGTGTTCATTTCAATGCTCTCCAGTGATGGGTGTGCCTGTGAACGAAATGGGCGGCGCCCTTCCGTCGACACTCGGCGTGTTACTTTTGTTGTTTCAGAACGCTCGTCGCGGTCGTCACGAGACTCGCGATGTCGGCCATGTTTTGCGGCACGACAATCGTGTTGCCAACCTTCGCGATGTTGCCTAGCGCGGCGACATATTGCTCGGCCACTTTCAGGTTCACCGCTTGCAATCCGCCCTGCGACTCGATCGCCATCGCTATCTTGCGGATCGCTTCGGCGTTGGCTTCGGCCTTCGCCAAAATCGCGGAGGCTTCGCCTTGAGCTTGGTTGATGTTCGAGATTTTTTCGCCTTCGGATTTGGCAATCGCCGCTTCCTTTTGGCCCATCGCGATGTTGATTTGTTCTTGCTTGCGACCTTCGGACGCAGCGATCAACGCACGCTTTTCACGTTCAGCGGTAATCTGCGCTTGCATCGCGTGCAAGATTTCTTTCGGCGGCGTCAAATCTTTAATCTCGTAGCGCAGAACCTTCACGCCCCAGTTCATCGCGGCCTGATCAAGCGCGCTCACCACCGCGTGGTTGATCGTGTCGCGCTCTTCGAATGTTTTGTCGAGTTCGAGCTTACCGACGACACTGCGTAGCGTGGTCTGCGCGAGCTGCGTGATGGCGAGGATGTAGTTTGACGAACCGTATGTCGCTAGTTTTGGATCGGTGACTTGGAAGTACAAGATGCCGTCGACCTGCAACTGCGTGTTGTCTTTCGTGATGCAGACCTGGCTCGGAACGTCGAGCGGTACTTCGCGTAGATCGTGGCGCGCGGACACGCGATCAACGAACGGGATCGTGAACCGAAGGCCCGGCTCCAACACGCGGTCAAATCGGCCGAGTCGCTCGACGACGAGCGCGCGCTGTTGCGGCACGACTCGAATCGCCTTGATGACGAAGATGATGCCAACGATAAAAATCGCCAGCGGAACAATCGATCCAAACAGACCATTCATGATGTCCGACTCCCCATTGAAACTGTAGTTGGTCCCGTTGATCGAGACGTATTTGCTAATGCCCAAAAGCTTGAAAAAAACCATCGCGCCGACCGCGCCGACCACCACGTTCTTGGTGATTTTCACGATGTCCCATTCCGGACGATCCGGCTCCAATCCGTGATGCGGCAACGGTGCTGGCGGCGGCCCCGACGTGCCCGATTGGCTCGCGGCGCTGGACATGTTGCCGCCCGCGCCCATCGTCGGCGAAGTGGTTGCGCTCGAACCGGTCCGGCCCGCGCGACTCGCAGAATTCTTCTCGGCCATCGCCTTAAGCCGCGCCGCAATTTGCGCGCCCGCCTCGTTCACCAGCTTGGCGAGCGGATCAAGGTTCGGCGGTTTGTTCGGATCAGTCACGCTTACCGCCAGGCCAGATCTGTGGGAGCGGCGGAAGCCGCGAACGCCGTGAGCAATTGTGATTTGCGGCGGGATTCGCGGCTCCCGCCGCTCCCACAACACCGAATCATAGTTCGAATCGCGCTCATACCGCCGCCGGCCCAAGCACCAACAACGCGCCGCGCATGTCCACGATCACCATGTGTTCGCGACGCGGCATCGAAGGCGACTCCAGGATGGCGTCCCACTGCGTGCCGCGATACGCCACACGAGCCGTTCCGTCTTCGTTCCATTCAAGCACGCTCACTTTTGCGCCTATGTCGAGGTTGTTCGAGAGCTTTGGTTTCGTTTGATGCGTCCGCTTCCAGCGGTTGATCGCCAGCGTGCCGACGACCTCCACGAGCGCTGCCGCGCCCCACTGCCATCCGATGTCGTAACCGAGCCCGGCGATTGCACCGCCAGCCACGCAGGCCAATGCAACCACCAACAGGTAAAACGTACCCGTCATCATTTCTACGCCAACCAAGATGGCGGCGGCGATCCACCAGAGATATTGCAGTGCCATAGTTTTGTCTCCGTCGTTGCTATGCATGTTACGGACTTAGCGACGCGGATTCCAGCGATTTACCCGCACCTCACGCGCTCGCGCCCGCGACTGGTCGCACAATCGCCCACAGCGCCCCGAAACGCGGCGCGCATCGCACCCGTAGGAGCGGCTTGCCGCGACTTGGCGTCATTCCGGCGCCTCCCGTCGCGGCAAGCCGCTCCTACAAATATCTTTCACTGACCGGCCTTCGAATTGCACCATCCGCGACGCGCAAAAATCGTTCAGTACAAATACCGCGTCGAAACCCTTCCGCAGCGCACAAATTTCGCGCGCGAGCCCTTATAATCAAAGGCTTAGCGTCTTTTTTT
>JAKPSO010000708.1 GCA_029571495.1 Pseudomonadota bacterium | reverse complement strand
GTTTAACGCATTCGAAACATCATGTCTAGCTTTGCCCACCGAGTCCTCGCGCGCTTCTCTGTGTTTGTCTTTGCCACGCTGTTCGCGGCTCTGCTGCCAATCGCGTCGATGGCGCAGGTCAACAAAGACTTGCCCGTTGTCGATCTCACAATCAAAAACTCAAAGCTCAAAGCCGAGGTCGCGGCGGACATGAACACCCGCACCGTGGGCCTCATGAATCGCTTTTCGTTGAAACCCGATACCGGCATGATCTTCGTGTTTGCCGAGAGCCAACCACTGGGCTTCTGGATGAAAAACACCTTTGTGCCGCTTTCGATCGCGTACATCGACCGCGACGGCGTGATCATCAATATCCTCGACATGAAAGCGCACGACGAAACCGCGCACCCATCCGCCGGACCGGCGCTGTACGCGCTGGAGATGAAGCAGGGCTGGTTCAAAGAGCGCGGTATCGTCGCGGGCGACAAAGTGCTCGGGCTCGAAAAAGCGGGAAAAGCGAAGAATTAGCGTCCGCGGCGCGGGCGTGTCAGCAGCTTTTCGCCATTGGCGACCGCAGATCGGTCGATAGCGGCCGATTTTTCATAAAGTCGAATAAACACAAAACGTCGCGCAAACCTCCGCGCTACGGTCTATAACGGCTAAAAGCTGTAAACGGATCCGTTCGCCGAACCTTCTCGGTGGCCATGAAACAATACCCGCATGCAAAACGAAGTTCTCCTCCCGAAACACGTCCCCATCGCGTACAGCACGCGTGGTGGACATGTTGAAAATGTGTTCTATGGCTCGATCGCCGTGGTTGATCGCGCGGGCACGCTGTTGGCGCACGTCGGTGACGTCGAATACCCGATGTTTACGCGATCAGCGCTAAAACCGCTGCAGGCGTTGCCACTCATCGCGAACCCGAAATTCTCCGAATACGGTTTGACGCTCGCCGAAATTGCGCTGCTTTGCTCAAGCCACAATGGCGAGGCGATCCACGCTGACACGGCGGCGCGTCTGCTCGCGAAGGTAGGGCTCAACGAAGCCGCGCTGCAATGCGGCAATCACGCGCCGTATTGGTACAAGTGGAACAACGGTACGCCGGAGCCCGGCAAACGCTGGAGTTCGCTGTTTCACAACTGCTCGGGCAAACACTCTGGCATGCTGTTGCACGCTAAGCTGCTCGCTGCGGAATCGGCGACGTACCTCGAGCCGAGCCACCCCGTGCAGCTTCGCATCCGCGACGCGGTCGCCTACGCCTGTGGCGAAGCCGATCCCGCAAAAATGGCCTGGGGCACGGACGGTTGCAGTGCGCCGAACTACGCGGTGTCGCTCCGCGGTTTAGCCCGCGCCTTCGCTTGGCTCACGAACGCGGAAGCCGACGCTCAGTACGGCGGCGCCCCAAAAATTCTGTTCGATGCCATGTCGCAACACCCGGAAATGGTGTCCGGCGAGGGCCGCAACGACTTGGCGCTGGCCAAGGCGGGGCGCGGCGACTGGGCCAACAAGGTCGGTGCGGATGGCGTGCAGACGCTCGCTAGCCGTTCACGCGGCATTGGCATCGCAGCAAAAGTCAGCGACGGCAACATCAAGGCGCTGATGGTCGCTTTTTGTAGTGTGCTCGAGCAGCTCGGCATGCTCGACGACGCCGCGCGGGTCGCTTTGGCCGATTGGGCGGGCGTTTCGATCAAATCGGTGCGCGGCATTGAAGTCGGCGAGCTTCGGCCCCATGTACTCCTCAGGCGCTAGTTTTCGTTAAGTCGCTGATAGCGTTGAACTTTTCACGGGTTCGCGCGGTCTTTCACACTGAGTAACGTCGGCGCAGCTTGGCGACACAATAAAAAAGGGAAAACCGCTGATGAGCGACCGCGTGGTCGATCAAGAACTCGTGGAACGCGTACAGGCAGGCGACAAGCGTGCCTTCGATCTCCTCGTCCTCAAATACCAGCGCAAGGTACAGCGTCTGGTATCTCGCTTCGTCCGCGATTCGGGCGAGGTGGATGATGTGGTGCAAGAAGCCTTCATCAAGGCGTACCGCGCGCTGCCGACCTTTCGTGGCGACGCGGCGTTTTACACGTGGATTTACCGTATCGCCATTAACTGCGCCAAGAACTACTTAGCCAGTCCGGGGCGGCGAATCGTCCCGATGAGCGATTTGATTTCCGATGATGACGACGATGCGGAATCTTTTGACCGCAACGACGGTCTACACGACGTTGCAACCCCGGACGCCGAATACGCCAGTAAACAAATTGGCGAAACGGTGAACCGGGCGATGGCGGCGCTGCCAGAAGATCTGCGCACGGCCGTCACGCTTCGTGAAATCGAAGGTTTGAGCTACGAAGAGATCGCAGAGGCGATGGATTGCCCGATCGGAACAGTGCGTAGTCGCATTTTCCGAGCCCGAGAAGCAATCGCGACCGAATTGCGGCCGTTACTGGGAACACGGGAAGACAGGAGATGGTAGGCAAAGTATGGACACAACCATGAAATTACCGGGTACAGACGCGCCGTCGGGCGAAGCCGCCACGCGCGAACAGATTTCACGTTGGATGGACGGCGACATCGCGCCCAATGAAATTGAGCTGGCGATGGCGACGCTTTCGCGTGAGGAAGGTCGCTACTGCTGGGCCGAAATGCACTTTGTCGGCGACTGCATCCGTGGCGTTGAGCACGCGCCGCCGAATGGTTGCGCTGACCGCATCCGTGCCGCCATCGCCACCGAACCCGCCATCCTCGCGCCCGCCGGTCGTCGCATTCGGCAAGACCGCGAAATCAAAGAGCGCGGGCTTTTTAGCGCTATGACCTCGATGGGCCGTGGCGGACGTGCATGGGCGACGGCAGCAGCGGTGGCCGCGGTTGGCTTCGTGGGCACGGTGATTTACAAGGACCAAGTTGCTGCGCCGCAAGTTGCGAGCGCGCCTGCGGCGCCGTCGGTTGGCTTCGCCTCCGCAGTGAACAACAAGGGCACGGCGGAATTCAACGCCTATTTGCAGGCGCA
>JAKPSO010000701.1 GCA_029571495.1 Pseudomonadota bacterium | reverse complement strand
TGAAGTGAACTCCGCGCTTCTTTCTCGCGCGCAGGTCTACGTGCTCGAATCGCTCGACACCGAAGCGCTGCAAACGCTCCTGAGTCGCGCGCTGCCGATGCTCGACGCAAAGTACACCATCGACGCCGACGCACAGCAGTTGCTCATTGACTACGCCGATGGTGACGGTCGCCGCTTCTTAAATACGATTGAGCAACTTGACGCTGCGTCTCGCGCCGGTAAAGTCACGCAAATCACTGTCGACGTCGTCAAAGGTTCGATCACGCGCGCAGGCGCACGATTCGATAAGGGCGGCGAACAGTTTTACGACCTCATCAGCGCGCTGCACAAAAGCGTGCGCGGCTCCGATCCCGACGCGTCGCTGTATTGGTTTTGTCGCATTCTCGAAGGTGGCGCAGATCCGCTCTACCTGGGCCGCCGCATGATCCGCATGGCCTCCGAAGACATCGGTCTCGCTGATCCGCGCGCGTTAGAAATCACGCTTTCAGCGGTGGCCGCGTTCGAGCGCTTAGGCTCGCCCGAGGGTGAACTCGCGCTTGCCGAAGCCTGCGTGTTTCTTGCCGTCGCCGCAAAGAGCAACGCCGTCTACACCGCCTACAAAAAAGCCCGCATCGCCGCCGCCGAAAGCGGCACCCGCCCGGTACCGCTGCGCCTAAGAAATGCCCCGACGAAGCTCATGAAAAACCTAGGCTACGGCGACGGCTACCGCTACGCCCACGACGAAGAAGGCGGCTACGCGGCAGGCGAAACCTACTTCCCCGACGACATGAAAGCGCAACGGTTCTACGAACCGGTGGATCGCGGGATGGAGGGGAAGATTAGGGAGAAGTTGGAATTGTTGCGCGGACGAGGCGCCAAGTGAAGATGACACGAAAGCCGATTTGCCATCGTTGATCGGCGGTACGCGCGATATGACGTCGCTATCGACGCAGGTATGATGTCAATCTGCACCGAATCGTTGGATAATGGCTTCGGACTTTCACTAGGCACACCATGCGCACGTTCAGTTATCCACTCGCTTTTGTCCTCGCGATTTTCCTCGCTGCGAATTCTTCCGATTCTTTGGCGATCACACCGAAGGTTTCCTCAGGCGAATATCACACTTGTGTGTTGACTTCGGCGGGGCGTATCAAGTGCTGGGGCGATAACTTATACGGGCAGTTAGGCGGCGTTTATTTGTCCAGCATGGACACCGCATCGGATTTGGCTGTGGGCGGTTTTCACACTTGTGCGGTGACGACCGGAGGTGCCGTCAAGTGTTGGGGGAACAACGTCTCGCATCAGCTCGGCGACGGCACCGATTCACCTAAGTCAGTCGTTCCTGTCGGCGTCGTGGGTTTGGCGGCTCCAGCCACAAAAATCGTCGCGGGCCGCATGCATACCTGCGCCGTGTTGACGACGGGCGCTGTGCAGTGTTGGGGCGAGAATAGCTATGGACAGCTTGGCGATGGTACCGGCCTTTATCGTTCGCTTCCGGTTTCAGTTGTCGGTCTACCCGGACCGGCGACCGCGCTAGCAGCGGGCGAAGTTTCGAGTTGCGCGGCGATGCAAGACGGGGACGTCTATTGTTGGAGCGCCTTCGCTCATTTTGACGGTTCGTTCGCGCCAAGCCGTTCAGGTCAGATGGGAGTTCAGGCGACGAAGATTGGTGTTCCCCTCTTCCAAACGTGCGTGCTGACGACGTCTTCGTCCGTGAAATGCTCCCTCTACGGTGGCCCGTTTGCGACTGTCGAAGGGCTGGAGAACGGCGTTGTGGACGCAGCATTTGGGAAATCGCACGGTTGCGCGCTCTTCGTTTCAGGCGCGATCGGCTGCTGGGGGAGCGGTGACCGCGGCGAACTAGGGGCCGCATCAAATGCCTACGACCAGCGACTTACGCTACTGTCCTCGCCGCCGATTGGTGTCGTGTCATTGGCCGCCGGCCCAGAGCACACATGCGCGCTGACTGTGTTCGGCGCGGTGTGGTGTTGGGGCACGAATCTCCGAAATGAGCTGGGTAGCATCGGCTCGGAGCTTGTCGCTGCCACATCTCAAGCGAACGTGACCGGCCTCAACACTCCAGCCATTTCCGTCGATAGTCGCGCGGGCCATTCTTGCGCCTCGCTTGCGAACGGCGGCGCGGCTTGCTGGGGGCGCAATAGCTCGGGGCAATTGGGGGACGGCACGACGGTGCACCGTTGGAGCCCGCAGGCCGTCGTCTCTGCGGGGGACGGCTTGACCGGCGTATCGGTTGGCGCGACCCATTCCTGTGGAATTAGCGCGTCGGGTACGGTCAAGTGTTGGGGTGACAACACACATGGTTCCGTAGGTGACGGCACGAGAATCACACGACTTCAACCTACCGCGGTTGCTGGCTCGCCGTTTGTTGCGCACGAAGTCGGCGCTGGCGAGTTCTTTAGCTGCGCTCGATCGGCCACAAATGTATTTTGTTGGGGACAAGGGTTCATGGGGCAGCTTGGCAACGCAAACTACTCTGGTTCCGATATTCCGGTTCCCGTTGCTGCAATTTCAGGATCGGTGACGTCGCTCTCCGTCGGACGGCAACACGCTTGTGCCGTAGTCGACGGCGGCGTCAAATGTTGGGGATATAACTTGAATGGACTGCTAGGCGACGGAACAATTATCGCCACGTCCATTCCGGTGCAACCTGGGACGCTCAACACCGGAGTTCGAAAGGTGGTTGTTGGTGAGATGGGCACCTGCGCAGTGTTTAGCGCTGGTGGCGCCGCATGTTGGGGAACGAGCAACGTTTACGGAGAGCTCGGCGTGGCGCCGAGCGGAACGATCCTCTCGCCCGTTGTTACGCCGTTCGTGCCTACGTTTGCTTCAGACTTAACTTTGTTGAACGGGAAGACGTGCGCGTTGGCCGATAGTCAGGTGACCTGCTGGGGGAATCTTGGCGAAGGCACGTCCTTCACTAACGGCCAACCGAGCCTCATTCCCGGCATGCCGACCGACGTCACCGCGATCGGCGGGCGCGGTGACACGCTCTGCGTGGTGCGTGCCAACGGCGCTGTGTTGTGCAGTGGCGCAAATGCGTGGGGCGAGCTTGGGCGGGGGAGTGCAGGCTATCGACCGCTTCCAACTATCCCAGTGCCAAACGTCAATGGGTGGGGAGAGTTGTTGGTCACTCTAAGCGCTGGAAGTCATTCTCCCTCGTCGCCGCTGACCATTTCTGCTGCGGTGCCGGGACCGTCGTCGACCGGAACGGTAACTTTCAAAATCGATGACGTGAATGTCGTCGGATGCGTGGCGGTTCCGTTAACGGATGGGGGGACAGCGGATTGCTCTACAAGCACGCCGACCTTCGGTGACCATATTGTCTCGGTGCAATACAGCGGTGAC
>JAKPSO010000648.1 GCA_029571495.1 Pseudomonadota bacterium | reverse complement strand
CGCAAAGACGATTGAAACTTTCGTGGCGCATGACCTTGATATGCTGGAGCGCGCGCAGGCGGTGTTTCGCGATGAAGACAAACTCATTGCGCTGGCGAAAACTTCGCGCGCTGAACTCGCAAACATTCTCAACGAAGACGCAGCGGTGGACGGTCGCAGTGATCAGTTGGCGCCAGAGTTGGAGTCAAAAAAAGCGTAGTGGCAGACGGAGTGCAAGAGGACTGCTGTGGGAGCGGGCTTGCCCGCGATAAGCTTCGGCCATCAGGCAATCGCGGGCAAAGCCAAATACGCATCGCTTAGCGGGTAGGCGACGACTTGGCGTCGCTCCGTGCAACAGTGAAGCGCGGCCAAGTCCGCGCCTACAAATCGTGCAAGTGAACAGTGTTGGACCAAGCCCGCAGCATCACCTTCGCGAGGTTGGTTTTGTGCAGATAAGGAGAACTTTGTGAATCTAATTCGTTCGCTGGTGCCGTGCGTGTGTTCTGCACTTCTCATCACCGGCTGCGCTACGCGCTTTGATTTGCAAGGCCATCGCGGCGCGCGGGGTCTCGCGCCGGAGAACACGCTCTCCGCTTTCTCAACGGCGCTTGAAGTAGGCGTCACCACACTTGAACTCGACGTCGGCATCACGCGCGATGGCGTGATGGTCATTTCGCATGATCGCTATCTCAACGCCGATGTAGCGCGCGATGCAAAGGGAAAGCACCTCAGCGAACGCGGGCCCACCATCGCGTCAATCACTTTTTCTGACCTCCAACAATACGACGTCGGGCAACTGAAACCGGGCAGCAACTACGCCAAGTCGTTCCCTGATCAAAAGTCAGTCGACGGCGAACGTGTGCCGACGTTGAAGTCGCTTTTCGCGCTTGCGGAACGGCGCGGCGCTCGCGACATCCGGTTCAACATCGAAACGAAAATTTCTCCGAATGCTGCGAGCGAGACGCTCGCGCCCGAGCCTTTCGTTCGCGCGTTGATCGCCGAAATCCGCGCGGCGGGTTTGACTTCTCGCGCGACGATTCAGTCGTTCGATTGGCGCACGTTACAAATCGCGCAACGCGAAGCGCCTGAGATTGTGACCGTGTACCTCACGAGCCAGCAAGGCGCGGGCGACACGGTGCAAGTCGGAAAACCCGGCGCTTCGTCGTGGCTTGCGGGATTCGACGTCGACAACTACGAGGGTTCAGTGCCGAAACTCGTGAAGGCAGCGGGCGGCACCGTATGGTCGCCCAATTACAAGGACGTAACCGAAGCGCTCGTGCGCGAGTCGCACGCGCTGGGGCTCAAGATCGTTCCGTGGACGGTCAACGACGCACCGGATTGGACGCGCCTGCTTGATTGGAAGGTGGACGGCATCATCACCGATTACCCGGACCGCTTGCGCGCAGTGATGGCAGCGCGTGGGATGACGTTGCCGCCTTCGTATCCGGCGAAGTAGCGCCAGGAATTTGCGGTAGGCGCGGCGGAAGCCGCGAAGAACCGTCATTCGCGGCTTCCGCCGCTCCCACAGATGTGCTGTGCGGGCGACGCCTACTTCATCCGCGCACGGATAGCCGGAAGCAGTTTGCTTTCGATGTCTTCGTCGCCAAGCGCGTAGGCGACAAACTTTTCGCCTTCGTACAAGCTAAAGCTTGGATAGCCTTTGATCTTGCCGTCGGTTTCGTTCTTGACGCGCGGCCACAGCCATTTTTGATCGGCCGCAAAATCACGCTCGGCGAATGGCGCTGCGAGCGTTGGTTTCTTTACCACCATGTAGCGCACCGCTTTGCCCTCGGGGCTACTGAGAAACTTCGCTTCTCCACCTGAGCCAATAAGGGTGCCTTCCCACCACGTGCACCAGCGGCAGTCTTTTGCTGACCAGTACACGACGGTGAGAGGCTCTGGTGCCGCCTGCGTGGCCGTTGTGGCAACAGACGATAGGGTCAACGCTGCAACAACAAACAACTTTCCAAACAGATTGCGGCGTTTCATACGTTGCGTCATCGACCCCGTCGCTACGATCAACCAACCAATTTCTTCACAAAGGCGACGTAGGCTTTCATCGCGTCATCGTTGCTCGCACCTTTTTTCGCGGCCCACGCATCAAACTTCGCGCGACCCACGGGGTCCATGATGCCAGGACGGCGGCCAGCGGCGTCGCCTTCTGTGCCTTGCTTGTACAGGGCGTAGAGCTCCAAGAGGGTTGCGTTGTCAGGTTTTTCTTTGAGGGTTTTGACGTCCGCTTGCGCTTTTTCGAAATCGTCTTTGAGTGCCATGGTATCTACCTCCTAGGTTTGTAATGTTGCGGCTATTATTGTTGAAGCGCGCCGTTTGCCGCAAGTGGGGTACGCAAACTACAGTGTGCATAAGGAGGCAATTGTGGCTAAACACAAAATGACGAGCGTCGACACCGCATGGTTGCGGATGGACTCGACGACGAACTTAATGATGATCGTCGGCGTGATGATCTTCGACACGCCGATCAATGTGTCGCGACTGAAGACGCTGCTTGAAGGCCGGTTGGTTGTTTATCCGCGCTTTCGCCAATACGTTGTCGACGATGGCCTCACTGCGCATTGGATCGACGACGAGACATTCGACCTAGACGCGCACTTGCGCCGCGTACGACTACCGGGCGCGGGCGGTGAACGCGAGCTGCAAGCGATGGTGGCGGACCTCGCGAGCGAACGCCTCGACAAAGGCAAGCCGCTCTGGCAAATGCATCTCGTCGAGAACTACAAAGGAGGCTCCGCGCTCATCACGCGTATTCATCATTGCATCGCCGACGGCATCGCGTTGATCGGCGTACTGTTGAACATGACCGACGAAGACCCGAACGCGCCGGACACACCGCGCGCCGTGCCCGGCCCCACGAAATCGAAAGTCAAAAAATTCGCCACCGACGCCGCCGAAGGCTTCAGCATTTTCTCCGCGCTTGGGCCACTGGGCGACCAACTGCAAGCGCGCTTCGCACCCGCGCTCCAAGCCCTCGCGCCCGTCGCAGGCGCGGCGCAACAAGCGTTCGACCAACTCGGGCCGCTCAAGGCGCCCATCGAGTCGGCAATTGAGTCCGCCATGGGCGAAGGCGCACGCATCGGCAACGCCGTAGTCGACAAATACAACCGCTGGACGGACGACCCCACCGAGGCAATGGACACGGCGAAGATGATCGCCGGATTCGCCCAAGAGTTGGCCTATCTTGCGACGATGCCAGACGATACAAAAACGCGACTCAAAGGCAAAACGGGCACCGTGAAATGTGTCGCGTGGAGCGAGCCTTTGAATCTCACGCGCGTGAAAGATGTGGGCTACGTGCTCGGCTGCTCGGTCAACGATGTGTTGCTCGCCAGTGTCGCGGGCGCTATTCGCAGTTATCTCGTCGACAAGGGCGACAGCGTGGCCGGTGACGCGCTGATGCGTGCGCTCGTGCCCGTTAATCTGCGCCCGAAAGGCAAGGAATACAAACTCGGCAATCAGTTTGGTTTGGTGGGCCTAGAACTTCCCATCGGTGAAGCCAATCCCGTCGCGCGCGTGTTCGACGTGCGCCGACGCATGGCCGCGCTGAAGAACGGTTACCAAGCTGTCGTGAGCATGGCACTACTCGGCGTGTTGGGCCATGTTCCGAAGGCCGTGCAACGGCAAGCGCTCAGCTTGTTAACCGACAAAGGCTCGGCCGTGATGACCAACGTGCCGGGGCCGGCAAAGCCGCTCTACCTTGCGGGCAGCAAGATTGTGCAGAACATGTTCTGGGTGCCGCAAAGTGGCAACGTGGGCCTCGGCGTCTCGATCCTTTCGTACGCGGGCGGCGTGCAATTCGGTCTTATCACCGACCGAAAACTATGCCCCGACCCCGAAGC
>JAKPSO010000645.1 GCA_029571495.1 Pseudomonadota bacterium | reverse complement strand
GAATGGGTTGCAATTTCCGATGTAAAGCCGTCGGACTATACAGTGTACTACGACAATTACCGCGACAACGGTTATTCCACGGTACGAGCATGGGCGCGTGACGAATATGAGGCACGGCGCAATCTTATGCTCAAATTCGTACAGGAAAGCAACGAAACGTGCATGGTGGCATGGATCGACGCAGGCAAGCCGATTCGTCGCTCATACGATAGCGCACCTAAAATTGCGGATCTTGAGGAGGTGTTCAAAGCGCAATGGTAAATTGACTGGCGACAATGTGGCGCACAGAAATGTGCGCCACGTCGCGTTTCTACCAGGTCATCACTACGCGAAATGTAGACATCGATCTTCTTTTCGCGTAATCACACGCACCGCTATTCGTTCACATGACTACGCGAAACAACGATAACCATCTAACAAAAAATGACCATCACTAGATGATCACTTCTTGCTGCGGCGCATAGCACCAACACATATTTATGCACCCACTATACCACGCAATTTTACGTTGTCAAATCACTACGCGAAATAACGATCGTGCTCTTCTTTATTCAATGTGACATGTATCACGTGGCGAACGTGACAAACCACACTACACATGCATGGTGGCCTGGTGTATGATAGTGTCATCATCAGATAGCGAAAGGACAACGACAATGAAACGGATTGAGCTGCGGGGCGTGATCGTCTCTGGAAATTATGACGGCGACTGGGCCGATCAGTATATTCAGCGCGGAATTTTCACTCCTGAAAGCCGCGTGCGCAAGGCGTTCGCGGAAGCCGACGATGATGTTGAGCTGTACATCAACTCGCAGGGCGGTAGCATATTCGCTGGCAACGAAATCGTTAACGTGATCCAAGCGTTCCGTGCTACCGGCAGGAAGGTTGAGATCACCGTAGGAGCGCTCGCGGCGAGCATGGCGGCAATCATCGTGTCAAACTCGGACGCGTCAGACGTAAAGGTACATCAAAACTCAAGGATCATGTTCCACGGCGCTCTGATGCTTACAGAGGGTGGCGCAGGTGCGCACGAAGATTCGGCGTCGCTCCTTGCGAGCATCAACCAGCAGGTCATTGACAAGCTGACCGGCAAAAACCCGGACATGTCGGACGAAATCAAGGGGTGGTTCGAGGAGGGACGCGCCGGATGGCTGAGCGCACAGCAGGCCGTTGACATGGGCATTGCCGGGGCGATCATCGGCGAGGACGCAGACGCAGCACCGAAGGTGTCCAAGGATGCCGCTCAGGCCATGCTTGAGAACGGCGGGATTGACATTGCGGCGTTTGATTTTGAGCCGCCGAAAGCGGATGCTGGATACACCGCGACCGAAGACATCGCGACTAACGGTGCATTCGTCACATTGGCGGAATACGAGACGCTGAAAGCGCGTCTCTCTGGGTTGCAATCGGCCAAAGACAAAGAGATTGCGGCTTTGAAAGACGATCTCGCCAAGGCCGAAGACCGGTTTACCGGCGAGAAGATCGCTGCTGAAAAAATGATTGATGATTTGAAGGCCGAACAGGCGAAACTCAAAGCCGACCTTGAGGCGGTGAAAACCGATTTAAGCGCGGCCAAAAGCGAGTCTGAGAAAGCCATTGCCGACCTTGCCGCAGAGCGCGAGCGTCGGAAAACGGCAGAGGCCAGACATGCCGCACTGGTTGGCGGCGTGCTGCGGGCGGAAGACGGGGAACCTGATAACCTCACATGGCCTGACGTGTCGCAACGGCTCGGCTATGCCGAGGCGAAAAAGCGTTACCCCGATCTCTATGCGCAGTACGGAGAACAGATGAAATCGAAAGGAAAAACAAGATGAAGAAAATGATTTATGCGGCTGTGACCGCTGTGGTGATCGGCGCTGCAAGCGTCCGCGCCGACATGTTTGACCGTGAATATGCGCTGAGCACGTCAGGGACCGGCAAGGTCTCACGCGCTTATGTCGTTCGCGGCGAGCTTCGGGGAGTGGCCATTGAGCGCACCGGCGACACCGCAATTCTTGCCGGCACAAACATGACTGTGACTGTGTCCTCACCGTTCCACACGGCGTTCAGTTACGCGTGGGACGGAAACACCGACACGTTCAAAGTTCCGTTGTGCGTTGCCGACAAGGCTGCCGACGGCTCCACCACCACGAACACGTATACGGGCGTACCGCTGGCCGGTCTTTGCACCGTCGCCATTGCGCCGCCTACGGGTGTCGCTGTAACGAACGATTTCAAAGTGACGCTGATCTATTGTTTCAATTCACGCGCCCCGCGTGGG
>JAKPSO010000641.1 GCA_029571495.1 Pseudomonadota bacterium | reverse complement strand
CGGCCACTGCCGCGAAGAACGCCTTCGGATTCTTGATGTTGCCAACGCCCTTGGTGCCGCGAACTGCGATGGCCTTCAGGTTCTTGCTGCCCATCACAGCGCCAACGCCCGAGCGGCCTGCTGCACGGTGCAGGTCATTCACGACCGCCGCGAACAACACTTGGTTTTCGCCGGCTTTGCCGATGGACGAGACACGTACGAGCGGGTCTTGCAGACCTTTTTTGAGCGACTCTTCGGTTTCCCAAACGCTCTTGCCCCAGAGGTGCGCAGCGTCGCGAAGCTCTGCGGTGTCGTCATTCACATAAAGGTAAACCGGCTTCGCCGATTTGCCTTCAAAGATGACCATGTCCCAACCGGCCATCTTGAATTCGGCGCCCCAGTAGCCGCCGGAATTCGAGCACGCAATCGCGCCGGTCAGCGGGCCTTTGGTAATGACCGTGTAACGACCGCCCGTTGAGGCCATCGTGCCGGTCAATGGACCGGTCGCCCAAATGATTTTGTTGTCTGCTGAAAGAGGATCGACTTTCGCGTCGACTTCTTCAACGAGGTATTTCGTGCCCAAGCCGCGCGAGCCAATGTAGTCGCGCGCCCATTGCATGTTCAACGGCTCCGATTTCACGGTGCCAGCGGTGAGGTTCACACGCAGAATTTTTCCAGCCCAAGACATGATGCTTTCTCCTTGTGTTCAGTTACGCCGCGCTGGGCTGGTTGCCGAGTTTGTTGGCCCAATCGGCCATCTTGCCAAGACCCGTCCAGTTCGCATCCACATAGGTGATGGCTCCGGTGGGGCAGGCGTCCGCGCAGGCGGGATTGCCTTCACACAAATCGCACTTCTGCACTTTGCCGGTTTCTTGCACGTAGTTCACGGTGCCGAATGGGCAGGCAATCGTGCATACCTTGCAGCCGACGCACGTCGCGTCGTTGACCACTTTCGCGCCTGTGTTCTTGTCGACGGTGATGGCTTGCACGGGGCACGCATGCAGGCACCACGCCTCGGCGCATTGCGTGCAGGTGTAGGGCACCTTCTTGCCGGTCTTGTGAAAGTCGAAGACTTTGATGCGTGATTTCGCGGGCGCGAACACCTGGTAGTTCTCGTAAGAACAGGCCATCTCACATTGCAAACACCCGGTGCACTTATCCGGGTTGGTGTGCAGCACTTTCTGCATCGCTGTCTCCTTGTTGCGTTTTATGTACGAAGTCGGAAGTTTTGTGCCCAAGTTCACAAGGGCTTCTAAGTCCTTGCTCATTGTATTGGTAACTCTCTACATAAAACATCTGAATTTGCAGAAAAAGGAACACAAAAAAATGCCGCGTGGCATTGCTGCGACGCGGCATACTTTCGATGAACTAGTGCAGTGAAATCAGCGCGAAAAGGTGAGTAAATTACTCAAGCAAATGCGCTAAACTAAAGCCTGCAACCCGCACTCGAAGCGCTCTTCGCGGGCACGTCAGTTTTGCTGCGCGTCATGGTGACGCCGCGTTTCACTGCGGTCATTTCGGCAAGCACTGACACTGCAATTTCCGAGGGCGTCTTCGCGCCAATATCGAGTCCGACCGGGCCGTGCAGACGCTTGATTTCGTCGGCGGTCACGTCGAACTCAAGCAGTCGCGCGCGCCGCTTCTCGTTGTTAGATTTGGAGCCCAGCGCGCCGATGTAGAAGGCGGGGGATTTGAGAGCTTCCATGAGCGCAAGGTCATCTAGCTTTGGGTCGTGTGTGAGCGCAACGACCGCGCTGTTGCCGTCGAGATTCATCGCGATGACTAAGTCGTCAGGCATCTCTTTCGACATCGTCACTTGCGGCAGGTCGCTCCATTGTTCTTGGTACTCGTCGCGCGGATCGCAGACCGTGACTTGGTAATCGAGCGGTATCGCCATGGTCGCGAGGTACTTCGAAAGTTGCCCCGCACCAATGATCAACAATCGATATTTCGGACCGTGAATCGTCGTGAGCGTCGCGCCGTCAAAAGCGAGCACATCAGCACCCGTGGCAGTGGTGCGGTGCGCAACGCCCGTCTCAAGGTTCAACGTGCGCTTGACGATCTTGTGCGACTCCAAATCGGCGAGCAGACCGCGAATGTCGGACAGCGCGGTGATCGGCTCCAACACCATCTGTACCGTACCACCGCACGGCAGGCCGAACTCGCGTGCATGGTCGACCGCGACACCATAGCTCACGGCTTCCGGTAAGCGCGCAGCGAGTTTGCCAGTTTTGACTTGATCGATCAGATCATCTTCGATGCAACCGCCGGATACCGAGCCGATCACCTGCCCGTCATCGCGAATGGCCATCATTGCGCCGATGGGGCGCGGTGCGCTACCCCATGTGCGCACGACGGTGCCAAGCGTGGCGCGGCGTCCTGCTTCGGTCCACGCAAGCGCGGTCTTCAATACATCAAGGTCTAGGTTATCCATCTGCGAAGCGTAGCAGCCCGCTTGAAATGTTTCGACCCCGTCGATTGCAGGGCGAAATTGCTGCGCTGCACGATTGAGTCTGTTGCAATTCCCGACTAAGCTCGTCGGACTATGCCCAATCGCTAGTAGTCGTCATTTTTTGGAGGAGTACGATGTTGAATTTGAATGTAAACGGGAAAGCCGCGTCGTTTGACGGCGATCCGGAAACGCCGATTTTGTGGGTGCTACGGGATCACCTTGACGTCACCAGCCCGAAGTTTGGCTGCGGCATGGCGCTTTGCGGGGCCTGTACCGTGCATCTCGACGGTGTACCCATCCGTTCCTGCTCCACGCCTGTGAGCGCTGCTGCGGGCAAGAAAATTTCGACGATCGAAGGGCTGCCCGCCAATGTCGGCAAGGCGCTTCAGGATGCTTGGATTGCGGAGGACGTGCCGCAGTGCGGCTATTGCCAGACCGGTCAGATGATGACTGCAGCGGCGTTGATCACTGCGAACCCTAACCCCACCGAAGCCCAGATCGTCGGCGCCATGGACGGCAATGTCTGCCGCTGTGGCACCTATCACCGCATTCAAAAAGCCGTTGTACGCGCCGGCAAAGCCGTTTCACGCGCGAAGGCATAAGGAGAACATGCGATGAAAAAACCGAATACCCCCGTTCTGCAGGACAAACTCGAATCTTCTCAACGCCGCGGCTTCCTGAAGTCGACCGGCGCTCTTAGTGGCGCACTCGTCATAGGCTTTCATTTGCCGGCGTCGAACGCACAGTCGGCTGCAGCGCCGCAAGTCGCCAATGCGTTTGTGAAAATCGATGCCAAGGGTGGCATCACCATCATGTGCCACCGTTCCGAGATGGGGCAGGGCGTGTACACGTCGATGCCAATGTTGGTCGCCGAAGAGCTGGAGGTTCCGCTCTCTGCCGTGAAAATCGAAATGGCGCCATCGGCTCCGCCGTACATCAACGCGATGCTCGGCGGTCAGATTACCGGCGGTTCGACGTCGGTTCGCGAGGCGTGGACCAAGCTTCGAGAGGCCGGTGCTTCGGCGCGCACGATGCTCGTCAACGCCGCCGCGGAGACGTGGAAGGTTCCGGCGTCAGAATGCAGCGCGAGCAACGGCGCGGTCACGCACAAGAGCGGCAAGAAGCTCACCTACGGCGCGCTGGTCGCGAAGGCATCGACGCTAAAGGCGCCAGAGAAAGTCACGCTGAAAGACGCGAAAGACTGGAAGATCATCGGCAAGGCACAGCCGCGTTTGGATACCGCGGCGAAGGTTTATGGCAAAGCGCAATACGGTATCGACGTGAAGAAGCCCGGCATGCTCGTCGCGTCGCTTGCGCAAGCGCCGGTCATCGGCGGAAAAGTTGTGAAGGTTAACGACGCGAAGGCACGCGCTGTCAAAGGCGTCGTCAACGTCGTGCAGATCCCCGACGGTGTAGCCGTGCTCGCGAAAGACTTCTACACCGCGAAGAAAGGTCGCGACGCGCTGGAGATCGAATGGGACAACGGCCCCGGTGTCAATCTCAACAGCCTTGAGATCGAGTCCGATCTTCGCACGGCGTCGGTGAATCCCGGCGCGATCATGCGCAAAGACGGTACGGGCATCGCCAATCTCGACAAAGCCGCGAAAAAAGTCGAAGCGGAATACGAACTGCCGTTCCTCGCGCATGCCACACTCGAACCCGTCAATTGCACGGCCGAATTTGTCAATGGCGAGTGCCACGTCACTGGCCCGATTCAGTTCCAGCAAGGCGCGCAATACGGCGTCGCTGCGGGCATCAACATGCCTCCGGAAAAAGTGTTCATCCACACGACCTTCCTTGGTGGCGGCTACGGACGCAAGCTTGAACTTGATTTCCAAATTCAAGCGGCGCAAATCGCCAAGGCCGCAGGTAAGCCCGTGAAGCTCATCTGGTCGCGCGAAGACGACATGACGCACGACTTCTACCGTCCGGTGTCGTTGCACCAAATGACGGCGGGGCTCGATGAGACCGGCACGGTGACGACGTTGTACAGCAAGATGACGTCGCCCTCCGTGACTGCGCGTGCGTTCCCGCCGGTCGTGCAGAACGGCAAAGATCCGTTCATGGCCGAGGGTTCGGAAAACCTGACGTACAAGATCCCGAACGTCGTCGTCGAAAACGTGATCCACGACACCGGCGTGCGCGTCGGCTACTGGCGCAGCGTCTCGAACGCACTCAATGCGTTCGCTGTTGAGAGCTTCGTTGACGAAATCGCAGCGTCGACGAAAAAAGATCCAGTTGCGTTGCGCATGGAAATGCTCAAGGGAGATACGCGTTCACAAAACGTGTTGAAGCTGGCCGCGGAAAAGGCTGGTTGGGGCAAAGCGGCTGCGGGCCGCGCGCTCGGGATCGCGCAGATGGAGTGCTACGGCACGCATTCAGCGGTCGTCGCCGAAGTGTCGCTCTCGGCCAATGGTCCGAAAGTGCACAAGATCACGGCGGTGGTTGACTGCGGCACGGTGGTGCATCCCGACCAAGCGCTCGCGCAGATTGAGTCGGGCATTTTGCTCGGCTTCTCAAGTGGCATGAAGAACGCGATCACGTTTAAAGACGGTCGCGTTGAGCAAAGTAACTTTGACAACTACTTAATGCTTCGCATGAGCGAAACGCCTGCGGTCGACATCACCTTCGTCCAAAGCAGCGCCT
>JAKPSO010000634.1 GCA_029571495.1 Pseudomonadota bacterium | reverse complement strand
CGCCAAAATGGTGATCAACGCCTTCAACTCCGGCGCTGACAGCTACATGACCGACTTCGAGGATTCGAACTCGCCGTCGTGGGACAACCAGATTCAAGGCCAGATCAATCTCGGCAAAGCGATTCGTCGCACGCTCACGCTCGAACAAAACGGCAAGAGCTACAAACTCAACGACAAGATCGCAACGCTGCAAGTGCGTCCGCGCGGTTGGCACCTCGAAGAGAAGCATGTGCTGATCGACGGCAAGCGCGTCAGCGGCGGCATCTTCGACTTCGCGCTCTTCATGTTCCACAACGCGAAAGAGCAAATCGCACGCGGCTACGGCCCGTTCTTCTACTTGCCGAAGCTTGAGTCGCATCTTGAAGCGCGTCTCTGGAACGACATCTTCGTGATGACGCAAAAGGAACTCGGCATTCCGCAAGGCACGATCAAAGCGACGGTGCTCGTCGAGACGATCAACGCCGCGTTCGAGATGGAAGAGATGCTCTACGAACTGCGCGAGCACAGCTCGGGTCTCAACGCCGGTCGCTGGGACTATATCTTCTCGTGCATCAAGAAATTCAAACTTGATCGCAACTTCTGCCTCGCGGATCGCGCGAAGGTCACGATGACCGCGCCGTTCATGCGTGCATACGCATTGCTCCTGCTGCAAACCTGCCACAAGCGTGGTGCACCCGCGATCGGCGGCATGAGCGCACTCATCCCGATCAAGAACGATCCAGAGAAAAACGCCGTCGCAATGGCCGGCATCATCGCCGACAAGAAGCGCGACGCAACCGACGGTTACGACGGTGGCTGGGTCGCGCATCCGGGCCTCGTCGAAGCCTCGATGAAAGAATTCGTCGACGTGCTCGGCGACAAGCCGAACCAATGGGAAAAGCAGCGCCCAGACGTCAAAGTCTCCGCCGCTGATCTCGTGAATTTCCAACCGGAAACGCCGATCACCGAGTTCGGTCTGCGCATGAACATCAACGTCGGTATTCACTACCTCGGCGCATGGCTCGCGGGTAACGGTTGCGTGCCGATTCACAACCTCATGGAAGACGCCGCCACCGCCGAAATTTCGCGCTCACAAGTGTGGCAATGGATTCGCACACCGAAGGGCGTGCTCGACGACGGTCGCAAGATCACGGCGGATATGGTCAAGGCATTCGTGCCCGAAGAACTCGCCAAGATCAAAGCCGGTGGCTTCATCGGCAAGTTCGATCGCGCGGCCGAGATTTTTACGAAAATGAGCACGCAGGACGCGTTTGAAGAGTTCCTGACGCTGCCGTTGTACGAAGAAATCTAAGTCCACGGAATTGCTGCGGCGCATCAGAATATTCGCATTGTCAGCATAAACCAGGCCAAAAACGCACCTATACGGTGCGTTTTCGCTTTATTAGAGCAATTTGATAGGTCGCGGGTCTGGATTTTCTGGAACCGGCGACCTAAAATCGCTGTCTTACCGCTCATATGAGTGCGCGCAGGAGTGGATCTGGTAGCCATCAGGCTTTCGGGATCGCGTAGCACCGAACTCGGTATATCGGGCAGGACGCCACAAGAAGCGAACCCGCCGATGTTGATGTATCGAATACTCACGGATTGGACTATGGCTAAAAAATCGGCGCCCGTACTGTCGCGGGCTAATCTTTGGTCGCTTGAAGAATACGAAAAGCGTCGCCCCACCTTTCGACCAGAGGTGATGGCGCACAAGAAAAATCGCACAGTGCATCTGGGCAACCACCTCACGCTTCAGTTTGAAGACGAGATGACGGTTCGCTATCAGATCCAAGAAATGCTGCACGCCGAAGAAACGGATCACGACAGCGTGCAAAGCGAGCTTGACGCCTACCTCCCGCTCATCCCGGACGGCAGCAACTTCAAAGCCACCATGATGCTCGAATACACCGACGAGATTGAGCGCAAGCGCCAGCTTTCGCAACTCATCGGCATCGAAGACCGCGTCTGGATTCAAGTCGAAGGCAGCTCGAAGCTCTACTCCATCGCCGACGAAGACCAAGACCGCGAAAACGACTACAAGGCGTCAAGCGTTCACTTCCTGCGCTTCGAACTCACCAAAGAAATGAAAGCCGCGTTGAAGTACGGCGTCGGCCTCGCAGTAGGCGTGGATCACCCACGGTACAAAGCCGCGATCAACCCGCTGCCACAAACCGTGCGCAACGCACTCGTGCTCGACCTGAAGTAATTCGGTCTTCGTGGTGAAAAAAAGCGACCTTCGGGTCGCTTTTTTGTGCGCGCGGTCCGCAGTGCCCGACCGTAGGAGCGGCGGAAGCCGCGAAACCGATTACACGCTTCGCGCTTGTGCGATCCGCGCGTCCTCATCAGTTCGTAGGGCTCCAAATTCCGTTCGTGGTGAGCCTGTCGAACCATGAGCGGCAAATCACGCAGCGGCCAAGGCGAAACAATTGCAAAAATGTGGCGCAGGAGCGTGGGCTGGGAACATTCTGTCGCGCGACATTTATTGCTAACGACTGTCGGTTGGTCGCTGCGTGTGAAAAGCTGTTTACGTTGTTCTGACGCGATTGCCTTGGAGAAATCGGCTGGCGCGTTCATGGTTCGACAGGCTCACCACGAACGGAAAGGTGGCTCGCCACGAACGGAGATGCGGCTCTCCACGAGCAGATTGGAGCCTCGTAGCCTCGTTGGAACGTAGTGGAATCGAGGGATGGTGGGTGCGGCTTCCTCGATTCCGCTTTGCTTCATCGAGGCTACTTGTGCGTTACTCCTTGGCTCGCCGCAATCCCCTCTACAACGCCGCCGTCAACCGCCGTACCCCTTCCGCCAATTTCGGCATGCTGACGGCGTACGCCATGCGCACGTGTTCGCGCGAGCGGTATGTGCCGAAATCTCTGCCTGGGGCGAAGCTGACGCCTGTGCGGTTCAGTATGTCTAGGGCGAAGGCTTCGCTGTCTTTGGTGAAGGCGGTGACGTCGGCGTAGACGAAGAAGCCGCCGTCGGGCATGACGGGGATTTTGAAGCCGATGTTTGTGAGAGCGTTGGCGAAGTAATTCCGGCGCGCTTCGAATTCGGCGCGGCGTTGTTCGGCGATGGCGTAGCCCGCGTCGGTGAAGCAGGCGAGCGCCGCGTTTTGCGAGAGCGCGGCGGGCGAGATGTAGAGATTTTGCGCGAGCTTTTCTAGGTCGCGCACGTGGCGTTCTGGCGCGACGACCCAGCCCAAGCGCCAGCCCGTCATATTGAAATACTTCGAGAAACTGTTGATCGAAAACGCGTCGTCGGTATGTGCTAGCACGGTCTCGGGTTTGCGGCCGTAGTTGAGCCCGGCGTAGGTTTCGTCGGAGATCAACGCGCCGCCGCGTGCGGCGACGCAATCGACGATGCGTTTCAATTCACCGTCTTTCACGCTCGTGCCCGTGGGGTTGGACGGGCTCGCGACGAGTACGCCTTTGGTCTTCGTGCCCCAGGCTTTGTCGATCAAGTCGGCGGTAAATTGATAGCGCTCTTCGGGCCCGACGTTGATAGTGCGCGGCACGCCTTCCATGACGCGGACGAAGTGGCGATTGCACGGATACGACGGATCGGTGAGCAAAATTTCGTCGTCACGATCAACGAGCAGTGCGCAGACAAGGAGCAGCGCCGCCGAGCCGCCCGCCGTGACGATGATGCGCTCCGGCGTGATGTCAAGCCCGT
>JAKPSO010000633.1 GCA_029571495.1 Pseudomonadota bacterium | reverse complement strand
GACAGTGACATTTGGTGGAGCTTCAAACGCTCGCCACTCACGGTGGTTGCGGCAGTGCTCGCGGCCATTTGCATCTTCGGCGCGTTTCTTTCGCCGGTGCTTGCGCCGCACGACCCGTACGACCTCACCAAAATTTCGTTGACCGATTCGATCTTGCCGCCCTCGTGGAATGCGGAAGGCAAGAGCGAGTATCCGCTGGGAACCGATCAACAAGGCCGCGACATTTTGTCGACGATCATGTACGGAGGGCGCATCTCGCTCGTGGTCGCGATGAGTGCGGTGGCGATGTCGATCGTGATGGGCGTTGGCCTCGGATTGATCGCGGGGTACGTTGGCGGCCGCATTGAGAGCTTGATCATGCGCATCGCGGACATTCAGCTCACGTTTCCGGCGATCTTGGTGGCGCTTTTGATCAGCGGCATCGGACGACAGTTTGTGCCGAAAGATATGCAGGACGCGCTCGCGGTGTACGTGATCATCTTTTCGATTGGATTAACGGAGTGGCCCAAGTACGCGCGTACGGTTCGCGGAGCAACGTTGGTTGAGAAGAGCAAAGAGTACGTGCAAGCCGCGCGTGTAATCGGCGTGTCGAGTTGGAAGATCATGGTCAGTCACGTGTTGCCGAACGTGCTGGGCCCGGTGCTGGTGATCGCGACGCTAAACATTGCGAACGCCATTATTTCTGAGGCGACGTTGTCGTTTCTCGGCGTCGGTATGCCGCCGACACAGCCGTCGCTTGGCACGCTCATCAGCGATGGCCAAAACTATCTTCTCGCTGGCCAGTGGTGGATCACGTTGTTCCCCGGCATCGCGCTCATCGTGATGGTGATTTCGGTGAACCTCGTGGGCGATTGGTTGCGCGATGCGCTCAACCCCAAGCTTCGATAGGTGAATCTCATGCTGCGAACGCCTTGCTTACTTCTCCTCGCTACGGCGGCGCTATCTGGCTGCGCGCATCAGTGGGACAGCGTGCTCGACGGTCGCCTCTACACGCGCACAAATTTGCACCGTTATCCAGTGTCGATCACGGCGGTGGACGGCGAATACAGCACGATCGTTCCGCGCCGCGTGGACGCGGGCGTCCGACGACTCACGATTGATGCCGCGCCGGTGGCGGGCTTTCATTTGCCGGTTCGCAAGGAGTTCACTTTCCGCGTTGAAAAATGTGTGCGCTACTGGCTCGCAGCGCAGCGAACGAGTGCGTATGCACAAGACTATGAGCTTGTGATTGATCACGCAGAAGCGGTGCCGGGCTGCAACCCGACTAGCGGCGCGCCTGCACAGGCCGTGGTCGTTCCGGCGGATGTGACGCAGATCGAACCGCCGCGTCCCGTCGCTACACCGATGCCGAAGCGCCCCTAACCCGTGCATCTCACGATCATTTTGAATTTACATTTGCCCTTCGCCCAATGACGCAACCCGTACTCGAAGTCAAAAACCTGCACATCGAATTTCCGACAAGGCGCGGCGTCTTGAAGGCGGTGGACAACGTGTCGTTCGCCATCGCGCCCGGTGAAGTTCTGGGTGTCGTCGGTGAGTCTGGCGCGGGCAAATCGCTCACCGGCGCGGCCATCATCGGCTTGTTAGAACCTCCGGGACGCATCGCGAGTGGTGAGATTGTGCTCAACGGTCGACGCATCGACAAGCTGCCGTACGAGGAAATGCGCAAGATTCGTGGCCGCGAAATTGGCGCGATTTTTCAAGACCCGTTGACGTCACTGAATCCGCTCTACACCGTGGGCCGACAGCTGGTTGAGACGATCCAGACGCACCTTGATTTGGGCAACGACGCTGCGCGTGATCGCGCCGTGAAACTGCTGGAAGAGGTCGGCATTCCGGCGGCGCGTGAGCGTATCGATCATTACCCGCATCAGTTTTCTGGCGGCATGCGCCAACGCGTGGTGATCGCACTGGCGCTCGCTGCAGAACCGAAGGT
>JAKPSO010000618.1 GCA_029571495.1 Pseudomonadota bacterium | reverse complement strand
GGGCGCTGGTGATTGATCCGCTGTTGCAATCCACGTACTTCGGTGGGAGTGCGACGGATGTGGCGAACGCAATCGCCATTCATCCAACGACAGGCGAGGTGTACATCGCGGGAGACGCGGCGTCGCTCAATTTGCCCGGTTCGGGAGGCGGCGCGCAAACAGATTACGTGGACGCGGGGGACGGGTTTGTCGTGCGTTTCAACGCGGCCCTGACAGCCCGTCTGCAAACCACATACTTTGGCGGCAACGGCACGGATCGGATCTACGCGCTGGCGATTCACCCGGTGAGTGGCGATGTCTACGTGGCGGGAACGACGGATTCAAGTGACCTGCCAGGACGTCTCGGGGGCGCACGGTTCGAAATATCCTCCGGCACCGATGGTTTTGTGAGCCGATTGAATGCGAACCTGACGGTCATCGTGCAATCGACCTACTTTGGTGGTAGCGGCAACGACGACGTGTTTGGTTTGGCGATTCATCCAATCAGCGGTGAGGTGATCGCCGTGGGGACCACGGTGTCTCTGTCGCTGCCCGCCGTCGCGGGCCCCCAAGCCGGTAAGGCGTCGGTCGAGGATGGTTTCGTTGTTCGATTCAATGCGACGCTCACAGCGTGCCTGCGCTCCACATTTCTTGGAGGAAACGGGCTCGACGGCGCCAACGCCGTGGCCGTTCATCCTGCAACAGGTGACATTTACGTCGTTGGGGAGACGTCGTCCACCGACTTCCCGGGCGCTGCGGGGGGCGCGCAAGTAACCAATGTGAGTACGAACGGTCACGTTGCGGATGCCTTTGTTGTTCGTTTCAATTCGACACTGACCCAGCGTTTGCAATCGAGCTACCTCGGCGGGTCCGGGAGTGACTACGCGTACGCCGTCACGATCCACCCGCTGACTGGCGAAATTTACGTGGCGGGCCGAAGTGGTAGTGCAGATTTGCCTGCGACAGCGGGCGGTGCGCAGACTGTGCCGCCACCCGCGACGATCAACGGCTTCGTCACTCGCGTGAATTCTGCGCTTAGTCTGTTCCAACAAACGACGTACATTGCCGGTGGCGCGTATCAAAATGTGACCGGGCTCGGCATCCATCCTTTCAGTGGTGAGGTGTATGTGACTGGCCACACCTACTCAAGCAATCTGACCGGGGTCAGCGGGGGCGCGCAAAGTGTTTTCGGCGGGTCGACGCTTTACCACGACGGCTTCGTCGTGCGTTTCGATGGTGCACTGACCCGTACGCTGCAAGCCACCTTTTTGGGCGGCACCGGTCAGGATGTTGTGCGGGGCATGGCGATTCAGTCAGTGACGGGCGAGGTGTACGTTGCGGGCAGCACGTCCTCCAACGACTTTCCTGGGACCGCCGGTGGCGCTCATGCTGCGCTGCCCGCTTCAGGTAGTGCATCGTTTGTAGCCCGCCTGAGCGCCGATCTGTCCGCGAATGATCAAACCCCCAACCCGTTCACGTTCGTTTCTCAACTGGGTGTGCCGCGCTCAAGTGCGCGCACGTCAAATCCTGCGTCAATTACCGGAATCGTTGGCGCTGTTCCTCTCTACGTTGAAGGTTCGTTGGGCAGTAGCTACTGCATTTCGTCGGCGAATAATTGCTCGTGTGATGTCAGTGTCGGCTTTTTGACCACGATCAGTACGATTGCCAACAACAGCTATGTGTGTGTGCGGCACACCTCGTCGACAGGGCTCAACGTGCCGACGCAAACCGTTTTGCATGTCGGTACAGAGCAAGCGACGTTTTCCGTCAGCACCGGCACCGCGTTCACAGGTGCCTGCACGCTCGATATCGACGGCAGCGGCGGTGCACCCAACGCGGCGACCGACGGCTTGATGCTGATTCGGGCGATGCTTGGCTTTACCGGAACTGCGGTGACAAACGGCGCGATTATTGGTGCACCGCCGCGCAATACGTGGCCATTGATTCGCGACTACTTGAATCAGAACTGCGGCACCAATTTCTCTCCGTAGCGCCCCTCCCGGGTAGTCATGACCGCCGAAATTCACAACACTTTGCGTCCCGTTCCGCTGCAGAGTGAGTCGATGCGTCGCCATTTCCCGCTGAATGCCTTAAATTAGTCAGATATTTCTGTGCGACAGGCGGCATGTTGATCGCGTCGACGCACTGTTCGGGGAGTCGCGGGAATGAGTAACCAACCAGCGTGGCGCG
>JAKPSO010000601.1 GCA_029571495.1 Pseudomonadota bacterium | reverse complement strand
ATTTGTTGCCAGATGGCGACAAGAAATTGGCCAGAATTGTCCTGCTTCAAGGCCGCCGGTCGAACTCGCCGCGCGACGCGAAATTTTGATATGGCTTTTCGGCGCTAACGACCGTTTGACGGTCATTAGCGCTAGAAAATTCGCAATGTCAACAACTCAGAAAATACTCGTCAAACGGCCTGCAGTAAGCCGTTTGGTCGCAAAAGCTATACGTCTGAGCGATCGAAACATACACTCAAATGCCGCGCGGACAGCGTTTACACGTTAGGCGAAGATCGCGGCTATTTCGCTGTATTTAAGCCGACCTACACGACGAAGCATCACTTCATTTTTCGGCGAGATGACGAGCGTGAACGGAAGAACGGACTGCGGATTACCCATCGTTTTCACGACGTCAAGCCAGGCCACATCCGCGAGCAACACCGGATAATTCAGGCCTAATTCTTTCGCGAATCGCTCAACAGCTTCACGACGATCCACGGCGATGCCGACAAATTGCAGCCCTTTTGCACCAAATTCCGTCTGCGCCTTCACGAAGTCGGGCATTTCCTCGCGGCAAGGGCCGCACCACGTCGCCCAGAAATTGATGACCAGCGTTTTGCCATACCACGTCGAAAGCGGCGTCGTCTTGCCGTCCAAACCCTCGAAACTTGCGCCAAGCAGCTTGCCCTCTTCGCCCTTTACGGCACCCCGAGTAAGCCACCAGTGTCCGCCAAGCGCGCCCGCAGCGCACGCGCCCACGCCCGCCGCCGCGAGCATCAAAGTCTGTCGGCGATTCATTGGCTGACCTGTTTTGAGAAAAGTGATTTCAAGCTCGGCGCGCGAGCGTCTTGCGGCTTCACGTCTTTCGCGCCGGACGCGACCGTTAGCAAGCGTTTGGTCGGCGGGTAACAAATACCCGCAAGCTCTGAGCATCCCTGAAAAGCGACCTCCAGCGTCGTCTGCGGCTTCGAGACCGCCGCTTCGCCCTTGGCGTACTTGGGCGCGCGCGACGCGACCGAAACTGGCACGAAATACACCTTCACCAGACCGAAATTCGGATCCTGCTTTGGTTTTCCGCCGGAGCGCAGCTTGCGTTGCAACTCGGTCGCCGGCACGCCGTCTTGCGTCACCTCAAAGCGATCGGCGTACAAATAATGCCCCGGTTGCACGTCAAACTTTATCGACACTGCCTGATTCACAAAACTCGCAGTCACCCCAAATGCCTCATCCACCGGCAACGGTTCCGGCGTCGCGGCGAAAGCGGCGGTCGCGGCCAGCACCGAAAACGCGGCACTTATTGCACGCCATCCTGTCATACTACGCGGCGTGTGAGGCGTTAGCGATAAATCCGCCGAAATTGCCGGACCGGATGAACCGCCAAAGCGCAAGTTTTTGTTAGGAGTCATGTATGCCGCTTGTTTTCCTTGGGATTTTAATTGCGCTGCCCGTGCTTGATGTGTACGCCACACTTCGATTCGCTGAAGCGCTGAACGTTCCCGGCTGGCTCCTCTTTGCACCGGGCATGATGCTTGGCTTCGTGCTCATGAAGCGCGAAACTCGAACGCTCAAAAGCCGATTCGTCGGCGCGATGCAGAGTATGGCACTTCACGGCATGGTCTTCGACAGCGGCCGCCGCATGCTCGCTGCTGTCCTACTCCTCACGCCGGGCTTTCTTAGCGACGTCTTCGCCGTGTTCTTGCTCCTCATTCCCAATCGCGCAATGCCGCAAGCTGCGACCGCCGCTGCCGTGCCGACGGGACCAAAGACGGTTGATGGCGAGTTTCGGCGGGTGGAGTAGCGGGCGCTCTATCGCTTCTCCGAAGCGCGGCGAATCCCAAGTGCCGCTAGGTCGCCGTTCCAGACCGCCTTCACGACCCGCTCAGCCTCACGGTTGATCCAATCTGGATCGAGACCATCTCGCGCGAGTATGTAATTCATCACTTGGGCTAAATCGTCCAAATGACAGCCGCCGAAGTTAACGCAAGTGTCCCGAAATCGGGGACTTTGTGGTGAACAGTCATCCACACCCAATTGGCACGACGCGATTGCGGAAATGAACTGGTTCGCTGCGAGACCGGCCATCAAAGCGCTGGCGCTTTCAACACGTTCCGTTTCAGACACCATGTGCAGGCTGCCTGCAATCGACTGCGACAGCAGACGCGCGAGGCCATCAGGTTGCCGTTCGCGCACGATGCGCTCCACGAGATCGTAGTCGGCATCGGTCAGCTCAGAGAACTGCTTACTCGTCCAGCCAGCCTTTGGGTTTTTGAGCATCGCGGCGGTTGACCCAGCCGCAAGCCAACGGGCATGCGCCACGCGATAGTGTCTCAAGAACTCTTCCGTGTCGTACGAAGCACACATTAGTCGAGTCTGTTCGATCACGTAGCGACGCGCGACTGCCTCTGCAGGCGCAATCGACGCAAACGATGCGTCGTACAGGGCCTTTTCAAGCTCTGGGTCTAACGATGTTATTCGCTTCGCGTACACGTTTTCTAACAACGTCGAGTAGCGCTCCGGTAGCGTTAGCCGCATTGGAGGTCCATCGCGGTATTTGTCTAGGCTCTCTCGCATCAGCTTCTGCTCAGCGGCGGAAGCGCCCGAAATTGGTGGGAGCGCGGCGATGTTCGACGCTTTCGTGAAGCGCGGGTCCATGCACAGGATCGACCAATTTAGGGAATGCCACCAGATCGCAGGGTCGTCCGAATCGGCTGCTTCGACCGCTGCAGCGAAGTCGGCTCGACGGTATAGAACGCGGAGACGAGCCGCCGTGCTTAGCGGAGGCCGCGAAGACTCGTCGCGCGCGGCGCTAGCACCCGGTTGCGTGGTCGAAACCATGCGCGCAGGAAGTATCGTGTTGGCCGCGCTCGCACCCGACAGGCCGCGCAAATGAACCAATATTGCTTGGCGAGTGATCAGAACCACGCCGATCAGCACCAAGAGCGCGATCAAAAGGTTCCTCGCCCAACGCGGGATCTTCATACTTTCCCTATTGTCGCCTTTGACGCCTGATCCCCAGTGCGTCGAGATTGCCAGCGTCGACGGCGTCGCGTACACGCTGCGCCTGCCGGTCGAAGTATGTCGGATCGAGCCCGTCGCGCTGCATGATGTAGCGCAGCATCGACGCGAAATCCGACGCTTGGCAGCCGCCGTTCTCCATGCATGTCGTCTTGAACCACGGACTGTCGGCACTGCAATCGGCAAGGCCGAACTCGCAAGCAACCAACTGGGGCACCCAGTACCCAGCCATCGCCAGCGGGCCGTGCGCGTCTGCTGGAAGGCCAGTTTGGTCACGGGTGTCGAGGCCTGATCCAGCCGGGCCAATCAATAACTGCGCAAGCCCGCTCGGTGAGCGCTCATCAACGATTCGCTTCAGCAACACATAGTCCTTTTCATCCAACGCATTCAATGACCAATCCTTCGATTTGCCCCTCGCGTCGAGCAGCTGAACGCCAAGATCGCCGCGTACACGGCCCCGTTCCCGCGCTGCGCGAAGCGCTTTCGAAAGTTCATCGGAGAACCCCATGCCGGGGCACTGCACTGCGATAGCGTCGCGGACGGCGTCTGACGACGTTTGCTCGATGCGAGACATTTTTAGACGCAGGGCGGAGAAGAGTTCGCCCTCCGCATTTTCGTCGCGCGCGCTGAGAGCGGCGTCAAAATCGGCGGCTACCTTAGCCACCACAGCATTGACATTTGACCGCATGGGTTCGGGTGGATACAAATAACCTGGCGGTGCGTACACGCGCTTCTGTTGGCGAGCAACATCTTTATCGATTTGGTCCAACTGCTCCGGCGTCAGCGATTTCCCCGGATTCGCTTTTGCAAATCCCTCAAGGTAGAGCGCGTGAATATCTTTGCCGCGCATGAAGGCTTGTTCGTAGTTGCAGGGCAGCGTCATCCGTGCTGCGTTCGCCCAGAGCACCGGATCGTCGGAGTTTGCCGCTTCGATGGCGGCAGCAACGAGTCTGCGACTCGAATGCAGCTCTCGCAAACGGAACTCTGTAGAAGTGGCCGTCACGGAGAACATCGCGGACGGTCGAAACCGTGCTACTGGATCGAGTTCAATCGCTCCCGGCATCTGAATCACTGCTGGCGATCCCGATGGTTTGCCGTCTACCGCCCCGGCGATGGAGATTGGCGGCTGAGGGCGATCATCACTTGTCGCGGGCGTCGAACAGCGCGACAACACGCCTGCAGCCACGACCGCTACAGCCATTCCTGCGAGGACGCGCGCTGCGCTCATGGGCTCGGCTTATCTATACACCTTACGCACCAGCAGCCAAACCCCCATAAAAAACAGCGGCACACAAAGCCACTGCCCCATCGTCATGCCGAGCGATAGGAATCCGAGGAAGGCGTCGGGTTCGCGGAAGAATTCGGTGATGAACCGGAAGGTGGCGTAGCCCAACGCGAATACGCCTGCGACGCGGCCCGCGGGGCGTTGCTTGCTGGAGTACAGCCACACGATGACGAACAGAAGTATTCCTTCCATGCCGAATTGGTAGAGCTGGGAGGGATGGCGTGGAATCTGGTCGACGTTTGGAAAAATCATCGCCCAGGGCAGACTCGAGTCGGCGGGGCGGCCCGGAAGCTCGGCGTTAATGAAGTTGCCGATGCGGCCACAGCCGTAGCCCAGCGGCACCAGCGGCGCGACGAAGTCCATAACGTTCCAGAACGGACGTTCCGTGCGTCGCGCGTAGAGCCACATCGCAAAGATCACACCGAGCAAACCGCCGTGAAAACTCATGCCGCCCTGCCACAC
>JAKPSO010000599.1 GCA_029571495.1 Pseudomonadota bacterium | reverse complement strand
GCCTTCGTTCTACAAAGGCCGTGAATTTTTCACGCGCAAAGTAAAAGGCGAAGCGCAGGCGAAGCTCTACACACGTATCGACGGCAAGGAAGTGTTGCTGTTCGATCCGGTCAAACTTGATCCGACAGGCAAATCTTCGCTCGCTGGTAATGCGTATTCGCGCGACGCGAGCATCATCGCCGTCGGCGTGCAGGTCGCTGGCGATGAATTGCCCACGCAGTACTTCATCGACAGCAAAACCGGCGCCCAGCTTTACGCACCGATGCCGGAAGTGCAGGGCGTGTCGTGGACCGCTGACAAAAAAGTCGTCTACATCGAGCAGCGCACGAAAGAGCAAGTCATGAAACAGTTGCCGCTCTTTTGGCAGCGCCTGACGCTCGGTGGCTCGGTTAAAGACGCACCGGTCGTCCACAAATGGACGGACGCCAAAAACTGGGGCAGTGTGGCGGATTTTGAATACTCGCCGTACACGATCTACGACATCGGCGAAGGCTGGCAACAAAACACGGTATCGATTGCGCGCACTGGCAGCAACGAGACGCCACGCGTGATTTTTTCCGAGAAAGGTGCCCGTGCCAGCATCGAGATGATTGGCGATACGATTTATGCGCGCACCACCGCGAAATCGCCGAATGGCCGCTTGCTCAAAGCCAACGTAGCAAAACCCGAATTTAAGGACTGGATCGAAATCGTGCCTGAGGAAAAGGGCGTGGTGCTTGAGTCGTTTGTGGTGACCAAGAAGAACATCATCGTGCTCGAAAAGCGGGAGTTGCTTAAACGCGCACGTGTGCTCGACCTCAACGGCAAATTCGTTCGCGACTTACCGGCGCCGGAATTCGGCAGTATCGCGGGTATGAGCTACGACCGTGACAGCAACACGCTGTACGCCTCGCTCTCGACATTCACGGCACCGTTCAAGCTCTACAAGCTCGACGCTGACAAACTGGAATGGCAGTTCTTGTATCAAGACGAATCGGTCCTCGATACGGCCGATATCGAAACCAAGCAGGTATACGTCACGAGTCGTGACGGCGCCAAAGTGCCAATGTTCTTGAGTTTCAAGAAGGGCACCAAGCTCGACGGCAACAACCCGGCAGTGATCTATGGCTACGGTGGCTTCAATATTGGCATCAACGTGAGCTACATCGGCGCTTTCGCAACGTTGGTGAATCGTGGCGTTGTGGTTGCTCAACCCGGCTTGCGCGGCGGCAATGAATACGGCGAGTCATGGCACGAAGGTGGCATGCGCGGCAACAAGCAAAACGTCTTCGATGACTTGTACGCGAGCGCCGAGTGGCTCATCAAAGAGGGCTACACCACATCAAAACGCCTTGTGGCCTTCGGCGGCAGCAACGGCGGTTTGCTGGTCGGGGCGGCTGCCACCCAACGGCCCGATTTGTTTAATGCCATCGTGTGCTCGGTACCGCTCCTCGACATGGTCCGCTATCACAAATTCCGCATTGCCCGCTATTGGATTCCCGAGTATGGCGATCCCGACAAGGCCGAAGATTTCGCGTGGCTCTTGCGCTATTCGCCGTATCACAACGTACGCAGCGGCGTGAACATGCCCACGATGCTCGTCATCGCAGGCGAAAATGACACCCGCGTTGATCCGCTTCACGCCAAGAAATTCGTCGCCCTCGCGCAAGCCAATCCCGGTCAGATCAATCCCGTCATGCTCAAGATGGATTACGACTCAGGCCACGGAACTGGAAAATCGACCGCGCAACAAGTTGAAGACCGCGAGACCTGGTTGCGGTTTATTTTGGCTATGACGCGCTAATGTATGTACGACTTTCACAGAAACCAACAACTGAAATCTATGAATTCACTATTACGCAGTTTCGCCGCATGTTGCGGTGTTGCCTGTTTCTCCTCGCTGGGATTCGCGCAGGCCATCACGGGCTCTACCTCGAGCACCGTTCAGATGGAAGGCGCGCCGAAGACCGGGCTGCCGCCCAGCGTTGCGGGCAAACCTGTACCGGGCACCGTTGCCAAGTTGGATTGGATGTCAGGCTGTTGGGAGACCGTGTCCGAGCAAGACAAGTCGACGCTTCGTGAAATCTGGCTACTCCCGAAGACGGGCAACATGCTCGGCATGGGCCAAATCGAACGCGGCGGAAAGTCGCTTGGCTGGGAAGCCATGCGTCTGTACGACGAAGGCGACACCGTGAAAGCGTGGCAACGGCCGGGAGAGCGCAGCGAATTCACGATGGCGATGGAGACATTCAGCGAAGGGTTCGCAAGCTTCGCGATCACCGAAGGCGACACCACGACGCGCGTCACCTATCAACGACGAGAAGACGGCACGGTGCTCGCCGTGTCATTTCGCTTGATTAAGGGCGAAAACCGCCGGGGCGCCGATTTCGCGTTCAAGCGCGTCGATTGCTCCGCGTGGCTGACGACGATGCCCACCACTAGGGAACCTGGTCCGGCTGCGGCCACCAAGCCGTAAGGGCCGCTGACGCTGGCTTTGGTCGTTGTTTGTGGCTATAATCATCGGCTTACTTCGATAAAACCATCGTTTTACGGGGTGCTCGCGGGGCGGTTACACACGCTGCCCGCCGCGTCGCTTCTCCGTTTGACGGCTAAAAAGAGAACTTATCATGGCATTGACGCCCGCCCAAACGGCACAAATCATCACCGAACACGGCCGTTCTAAGAACGACACCGGCTCGACCGAAGTGCAAGTTGCGCTGCTCACCGCGAACATCAACGCGCTGTCCGCTACGCACTTCAAAACACACACCAAAGATCACCACAGCCGCCGCGGCCTCCTGAAGATGGTCAACAACCGTCGCGCGCTGCTTGCGTATCTGCGTAACACCGACCGCGCCCGCTATCAGGCGCTGATCGAAAAGCTCGGTCTGCGCAAGTAATTGCTCAGGTCGTAGCGACACCAAGGCCGCTCCTCTGCGAAGGGTTGCGGCCTTTGTGCTTTTTGAAATGGGAAACAGAAGCACCAACCAATCACTCTGAGCCTGTCGAAGGA
>JAKPSO010000590.1 GCA_029571495.1 Pseudomonadota bacterium | reverse complement strand
CGATCCCGCGCGCCCGACGGATGTGCAGATTGTTGAACTGCTGGCCGGTCACTACCGCGTGCACCCGGTCGAGGTTATCGGCTGGCTGCGCGGGATTGATTTTGCTGCGCTCGCGCCTGACTTGTTGAGTCTGGCGGCATGAACCTACTACCCCGAGAACGCGAAGTCCTTGCCTGCGCCGAGCGCGGCTTGTCGTGCAAAGAAACCGCCCGCGAACTCGGCATCGCATCGAACACGGTGCGCGTGTACCGGCATCAGGCAATGGGCAAGCTCGATACGTCGCGGATTGTTGTCGCAGTGCTCAGTGCGCGCGAGAAAGGATTGCTGTGAACTCCTTGATCTCAGTCCTGCAACCGTCGCCTGCTGCGCGCGAGATCCACCGCAGGCTCGGCCACGTCCTCGAATGCCAGCGGCACGAACTGCTCAACGCGCGTGCCGAAGTTTGGGAACCGGGCGAAGTGCCAGAGCCGCGCCCAGTCAGCGCGCCAAAGCCGCCGCCGATCCGCCGCCCGTCTGGCGCTGCATCGCACGACAAACTGTTGCCGCTTATCGGCGCAGTGCCGATCACGATTCGCGATCTGCGCGCTGCGACTGGATTGGGCCAGAACGCGACTTACAACGGCCTGCACCATCTGCTTGACGCTGGGCGTATCCGAAACCTGTCGAAATTGGGACACGTCGGCCGGTACGTGCTGACTGGTGTCGTGCCGGTCAAACCGCCGAAAGTCGTCAAGCCGCGCAAGGTGCGGCCAGATCCGAACGCGAAGCACGACACGAACCGCGCGCAATTGCTGCTCGCGCTGACCGACAAGCCGCAAGATTACAGGCAGCTTGCGAGCGCTACCAGACTGCCCGCGCACGTCGTCAAAACGTGCCTTTCGAATCTGGTGGACAAGGGCCTGGCAAAGAACCACGCGGCATCGGGTCAGCGCGGGCAATACACGCTGCCAGCGTTTGCGATGCCGCAGGAACCGAAGGGATGGTGCGATGTCTGACCTAATTTTGCCGCTTCCCTTGGTGGGCGGTGAGTTGCAAGGAAACCGTGCATTAACGGGACCAGCGGGTACGGCGAAACCCTCCGGGGAAAGGCCGCCGGGAGCCCGCACCTATTCTGACTTTCTGGTCCGCAAGTCCCAACTGGACGGCGATCACGGGTTTGATCCGATCGACTTGCCGTCTTGGCTGTTCGACTTTCAGTCAGACCTCGTTGCGTGGGCAATTCGCAAGGGCCGTGCCGCCATCTTTGCGGATTGCGGGCTCGGGAAAACGGCTATCGAACTCGTCTGGAGCGACAACGTTGTCCGTCGTACGGGCGGGAACATCCTGCTTCTTACTCCGCTGGCCGTAACGCACCAAATCGCCAATGACGCCGCGAAGTTTGGCATCGATGCCAGCGTCTCACGAGATGGGTCGGTGCATCGCGGGATCACGATCACGAACTACGAAAAGTTGCACTTGTTCGACTCGTCGAAGTTTGTCGGTGTGGTGTGCGACGAAAGCTCGGTGCTCAAGAATTACAGCGGGGCAACTCGCGGCGCGATCACGTCCTTTGCCCGAAAGTTGCCCTATCGCTTGCTGGCGACCGCTACCGCTGCTCCAAACGACTTTACCGAACTCGGGACCTCGAGCGAAGCCCTTGGATACCTTGGGCATATGGACATGCTCAATCGGTTTTTCAAAAACGACATGAACAACAGCGCGACAGGACGCATCGGTGGAGAGGTCATCAAGTGGCGGCTAAAAGGCCATGCGGAACTACCGTTCTGGCAATGGGTTTGCTCATGGGCTCGCGCCATCAGGCGTCCGTCTGACCTCGGCTTCGATGATGCTCGTTTTGCATTGCCTCCTTTAACAGAGGTTGAGCATGTGGTTAACGTTGAGACCGCGGCCGACGGGTTTCTTTTTTCTCTGCCAGCCGTTGGACTTGATGAGCAACGAGAGGAACGACGCAGGACGGTTGTAGAACGCTGCGAAAAAGTTGCGTCTCTTGTGAACGACACCGGCCAACCGGCGCTTGTGTGGTGCCACCTCAATGACGAAGGCAACCGACTCGAATCGATGATCCCTGATTCTATACAAGTGAGCGGTCAGGACAGCGACGACAAGAAGGAAGGGAAGTTGCTGGACTTCGCTGAAGGTCGCGCTCGCGTGCTCATCACGAAGCCAAAAATTGGAGCGTGGGGGCTGAACTACCAGCACTGCAACCACGTGACCTTCTTCCCGTCGCACTCGTTCGAGCAGTACTACCAGGGCGTTCGTAGGTGCTGGCGCTTCGGCCAGACCAGGCCGGTCACTGTTGACATCGTAACAACCGAAGGCGAGCGCGGCGTCCTGCGAAACCTGCAACGAAAACAATCGCAAGCGGACGACATGTTTACCAATCTCGTGGCCGAGATGAATTCAGCCATGTCGATCGCCAGGCAGTCAAACTTTTCACAGAATCAGGAGATCCCGAAATGGCTGTCCACGATCAAACGATAACGAACAAGTACGCCCTGTATCACGGAGATTGCATCGAAGTCATGCAAGGGCTACCGGACGGCTGCGTTCATCTGTCGATTTACTCACCGCCGTTCGGCGGCCTGTATCACTACAGTAGCAGCGACCGCGACTTGTCGAACTGCGACAGCTACGAAACGTTTTTCGAGCAGTACGCTTTTTGCGTGCGCGAACTTCACCGTCTGACGATGCCGGGGAGAGTCACGGCAGTTCACACGATGGACGTCCCGCGCAGCAACAGCGGCACAGACAGCTATATCGACTTCCCTGGAGATGTCATCCGACTGCATGAACGCGAAGGCTGGCTATACACCGGCCGCCGCATGATCTGGAAAGAGCCGCTTGCCGTGCGTTTGCGGACGATGCAGAAAAACCTTGCGCATCAGTCGCTAGTCGAGGACTCGATTGATTGCGGCGTTGCCGCAGGGGACCAGTTGCTGACCTTCCGCAAACGTGGCGAAAATCCCGTCCCAGTGCGTCACCCTGTCGGAATGCTTGATTACGCTGGCGAGCGAACCCCTCCGGCGGACGTGATCCGGTACCGTGGATGGACAGGGAAGCAAACAGAGAATCGCTTCTCGCATTGGATATGGAGGCAGTACGCGGATTGCATGTGGGACGACATTCGAATGGGCCACGTCCTGCCATTTCGCGAGGCTCGCGACGGAGACGACGAAAAGCACGTACACCCTCTACAACTTGACGTGATTGACCGCTGCGTTCAGTTGTTCAGCAACCCCGGCGAGACGGTCTTTACCCCTTTCATGGGCGTCGGGTCAGAGGTCTATAGCCCGGTACTGCTGGGCCGTCGCGGTATTGGCGCTGAACTGAAGGCCAGCTACTACAGGCAGGCTTGCAAGAACGTTGCGCTCGCCGCTTCGGGCACAACTATTGGCGCCGAAACAGACGATCTTTTTCTGGACACCGGAATGGAGGTTGATCTGTGACAACTCCGCCGGTTATGTCGTCTAAACGCTGGGCAAGCAACGATGCGCGGTTCGGCCCGCGTCAGGTCACGCTGATCGACACGCGCCGTGACAAGGCTCTGATTCGTTACGCCGATGGCCGCACTGCGTGGATTCTCGCGCATCGGGTGCATGAGACGCGCGAGCAGGCGTTCTGTGCGCTGCGCAGGGCTAGTGCTCTGCGCTACTGGGCCGGACGGTTGCGGCAGCAGATCGAGGTGATCGAATGCCAATAGCCGCCCACGAACCCCGCTGTGCCGATGCTCTCGACCGTGGCTGTCCAGATCGAAAGCAGTGCGCCAGGTGGACGCTACGCCTGCACAACATGACGCCGAGCACGCCGTTCTCGAACTTCGCCGACTGCCGCACCGACAGAGGGTGCAGGGACATTATCCGACTGGAGGCCGCGAGTGCTGCTGCGAATGAGTGAAGAAGATCAGGACTACGAGGGGCCGTGGCCCAGGGAGGATGCAATGACTGAATGGGTGATGGTGCCGCGAAACGC
>JAKPSO010000589.1 GCA_029571495.1 Pseudomonadota bacterium | reverse complement strand
TCACATTAATGGGCGAGCCGGTTCCCGTTGCCGTGATCGTTGTTGCGCCGTTGACGCAACTCACGGTGTAGCTCGTGATGGGTGCTCCACCGTCGCTGAGTGGTGGGTCGAAGGTCAGGCTGATACTGCCGCTGCCGCTCGTGCCGACGGGGTTTCGTGGCGCGCCGGGTACCGTGCCCCCGAAACCGGGGACATCGGTCGGTGTAGCCGTGACGCCGCCGCCACCGTCCATTCCCCAGCACTTGATGCCGCCGTTGCTCATGAGTGCGCAGGTGCGTGACGTGTGCGCATCCATCGCAACGACGCCGGAAGTGAGTCCCGTCACCTGTACCGGTGCATTGCGCTGCGTAGTGGTGCCGTCTCCCAGTTCTTTGAACGTGTTGTAGCCCCAACATTTCGCCGCGCCTGAGACAACGGCACAGCTGTAACCCGAGCCTCCGCCGTCGTGGTTACCCGTGGCGATGGCCGTTGCGTTCGCGGCGATGCCGGTCACGTCAACCGCTGCGTTAGTGTTAACCGCAGACCCGTTGCCCATCTGCCCCGTCATGCCTGCGCCCCAGCATTTCACGCCGCCTGCCGCGGTTATCACGCAGACGTGATACGAAAGCGTCGAGACTTTCACGTTCCCGGTTCCGAACATGGTGAGGTCGCGTCCGGTGTAGGCGCCAACGACCGTCGGTGAGGTATTGCCGTTGAAAGCATTGTCTCCGCTACAGCGCACGCCGCCGCCGGTCATGATCGCGCAGAAGTGTTTGTAGCCCGCGGCAATACTTTGTACGCCGTTGGCAAAGCCGAGCGCGGCTACCGGAATGTTTGAGGCGGGACCTGTGGCCACAGTGTAGTACGGCAGTTCCAAGCGACCCCAACATTGCACGCCGGTCGAGGTGAGCAGTGCGCAGGTATAAGTCTCGCCCGAGGCGATGGCGGTGACGCCGCTCGCCAGTCCCGCCACGTCAACGGGTACATTGCTAAAGGTGAGATTTGCGGCGTTGCTTGCTACCGTGCCCAGAGACGGATCGCCGAGGGCGCTGAATTGGTTGTCGCCCCAACATTTGACGCCGCCCGTCGTTAGTAAGGCGCACGAATGCGTTGAGCCTACAGAGATGGCAGTGACACCGTTGGTGAGTCCTACGACGTCAACGGGCGTTTGGCTGCCTGTGGTGAGACCGTGCCCCAAAACTCCGCGGTTGTTGCTAGCGCCCGACCCTGGTGCCTGCCAACACTTCACGCCGCCCGCAGCCGTCAAGGCGCACGCGAATCCTGAACCGACACTCACTTGCGTAGCGACAATCTGCGCGTACGCCTGGACGCCAAACAGCGACAGCACGGCGATGCTGGAAATGAGCAGCGAGCGAAGCGCGGCAAAGTGGGTGCGAGACAAGGCTTGCTCCAAATAGATACGGTTAGTTACTTCTATAAGCAGGAAAGACCTTAAAAACGGCTCATTTATTTGTCGCGTCCCTAAAATCAGCAAGTGCCCACTGATTGCCCGACCCGTGCCCGCTAACCGTCCGCCCGCAGCCGCCCAGTTTGATGCCCTCTATGGCACGCTGCATCGCATCGCAGCGGCGCAGATGCGGCGGGAGCGCAACGACCACACCTTAAGCGCCACGGCGCTCATGCACGAGGCGTATTTGAGTTTGGCTCGTTCCAGCGAGGTTCCCCTCGAGCCAGCGCAGTTTTCGGCGTTGGCGTCGCACGTTATGCGCAACGTGTTGGTGAATCACGCCGTTGCCCGCGCGGCAGAAAAGCGTGGCGGCGGCGAGGCCGCACTGAGTTTGACGCAGGCCGTGTCGATGGAAGGCGGCCAGGCAGCACCCGACGACGTTGGGGTCGTCGATGTGCAGGCATTGCACGAGGCGCTGCTGGCGTTGGAGAAAAAGAGCGATCGTCAGGCGCGCATCGTTGAACTGCGTTACTTCGCGGGCCTGTCGTTGGAGGACATCGCGACGGAGTTGGATGTCTCGCTAGCCACAGTGAAGCGCGATTGGACAGTCGCGCGCTTGTTCCTGCGTCGGGCGCTGTCGGACGAGGCCGCCTAGATGGTGGCGTCGGGCAGTGCCGATTGGGATCGGCTGAGCGACATTGTGGCCGCTGCGCTTGATGCGCCAGTGGACGAACGTGCGGCGGTCGTTGCGCGGCTCACAGCCGGGGACGACGCTTTGGCGCAAGAAGTGAATTCCCTTCTTGCGCATAGTACGCAAGGCGACAATGCTCGCACGAGTACAGCGCCCACCTTGCGCGGAGATGAGGCTGTCACACCGGTGCGCAAAGCCGAAGCGATGATCGGCGAACAGCTCGGACCTTGGCAATTGACATCGGTGCTGGGGCAGGGCGGCATGGGCGTGGTGTATTCAGCCGAGCGCGTTGATGGTGCGTATCAGCAGCGCGCCGCGGTGAAGCTACTGCGCGACGGGTTTATCGACGATGCTGCTGAAGCGCTGCTGGTGAGCGAGCGACAGCACCTTGCGCGACTCGACCACGCGCATATCGCGCGGCTCCTGGACGGCGGCCAAACTGCCAGCGGACGGCCGTATTTGGTCATGGAGTTTGTCGAGGGCGAGTCGATTGACGTGTTCTGCCGTAAGTCAGAACTCGGCCTTGTCGAACGCATCGAGCTCCTGTTGCCCGTCTTCGATGCCGTGCAGTCGGCGCATGAAAAACTCATCATTCACCGCGACATCAAACCCGCGAACGTGTTGGCCACGGCGACCGGCGGCGCAAAGCTGCTCGACTTTGGCGTCGCGAAACTCGTGGACGCGACAGCGGCGCCAAGCGTGGCAACGCAAATGGCGCGCCTGCCGTTCACACCGCGCTACGCCAGCCCCGAACAGATTGACGCGCAGCCGGTCACGGTTCGCACCGATGTGTACGGACTCGGCGTGTTGGCGTTCGAGCTGTTGGCGGGCGACAGTCCGTTTGCGTGTTTTGCGAAATCGAGCCGCGCTGACGACGCGGTTGCGCTCACGCCGTGGCAAGCGCTTGACGCGCTACGCACAACGACGCCACGCTTGGCGAGTAGCGTCGCAGCGGCTGCATTGCCCGCGCATGCGAAGGCGTTGCGGGGAGATCTCGAAACGATTTTGGGCAAAGCAATCGCGCGCGCTCCGTCGGATCGCTACGCGAGTGTGGCGGACTTTGCGGCGGATTTACGCGCCTACCTGGACGGACGGCCCGTCGCAGCTCGTACTCCGAGCCCGGCGGATCGAACGTGGAAATTCTGTAAACGTCACCCTATCGCGGTGTCGCTCGCGGCGTCGCTCACCACCGCGCTGATCGCGACGGCGGCTATCGCGTTTTGGCAAGCCGCACGTGCGGAGCGCAACGCCGCAGAGGCGGTTGCGCGCACCACCGCGCTACGGCAAATCGCGCGAACGATGATTTTCGACGTCAATGATTCGTTGGCCGACGGTACAACTGCGGCGCGCGGAAAGCTGCTGGCGACGGCCACGCAGTTTCTCGATGGACTCAATGCGCCACAAAGTGTGGACGTGTCACTGAAGCGCGACACCGCTGAGGCGTTCGAGCGATTGGGCGACATTGCGGGCAACGCGTCGCAGAGTAATCTCGGCAACGCGCAGGCGGCGGAGGCGCACTATCGCAAGGCGCTCGTCTTGCGTCAGCAGTTGATTGCGCAACAACCGGAGAATTTCGCCGATGCAACAGGCATGATGAAAATCCATCAGCGCCTCGCGCGCATGGCCCTGGACCATGGGGACCCCGCTGCGGCGAAGGCGCTCGGTGAAACGCAGGCGCGCTGGGCGGAAAGGGCGGCGGCGCTGAAGCCAGATGATGTAAATGCCCAACTCGCGGTCGGCGAGGCTGCGCTGAACCTCGCCACGGTGCACTATTACCCCGGTCGCAAAAGTCTCGGCGATTTCGCGGGGGCGCTGAAACTCGTTGAGACGGCTGTGGCACATCGCGCCGCATTATTCGAAGCGTCAAGGAACAACCAAAACGTGGTGCGCGGGTTCGCGCAACCGCTGGTCACGTTGACTCAATTGCAACTCGTGCACGGCCAGGCAAGAGAAGCGTTAAGTACCGTCAATCGAATCGGGCCCGCTATTGCGGCAATGTGGGCTGACCCCGCCATGCGTACGCGCCTCGCGACACTCAAGATTTCCGAGTTGCGCCATCGTGGTGAAGCGCAGATTGACTCGGGCAACCGCGATCTCGGCTTGCAATCGCTCACGGAAGCTGTCGCGCTCGCTGACGAAGTGGCTGCGGCTGATCCGCGTAACGTGTTCCTTGAGCGACGGGCGGCGACGACGCGCTCAGCGCTGGCGTATCACCAGTTGCGCGCTGGACACGTCGATGCGGCGCTCGGCAACAGCCGCGCCTACCTCGCGGTGATTTCGCGCCAACAAGCCGCGCAGCCTGACGTAGCGAATCTGAAAATATTGCGCGACGACGCGGTTACTGCGCTTATTGAAGCGTTACTCGCAGCAGGTAAGGGCGACGAGGCGCGTGCGTTGGCGCTTGAGCAGAGCGTGGTTGAAGGCGAACGCAAAGGCGTTGCTGGCACCGTACAGGAAGACGCCGCGCAACTCTTTTCGGTGGCGCAAGCGCATCACTGGCAGGGCCAGGCGTTCCTCGCCGCCAACGCTCGTGGTGACCGCGGATTGGCGCTTATGAACGACGGCCTAGAGCGCATTGATCGCGCGCTCGCGAGCGATCCGTTCGACGCCAATATGCAGCGCATGTCGGCGGAGCAACGCGTTCAAGCCGCCGATGCGTTGTATCGCAACGACGCGCTACGTGCGTGCTCATTGTTCGTGAAGGCGAACGACGCGTTCAGCACGTTGAAGGCCGAGCAGCGTCTCAGTGCGAACTTCGCGAAGGTTAGTGCGCATGCGGCATCCCGCGTGGCGGAGTGCGCTGCGCAGCGATAGTCGCTGCGAGCGTCGCTGCTACGCGCCCGTTACTTCTGCGATGGCTTTTTCGACGCGCTCCAAGCCCACGTCAATATCGGCGTCCGTGATGTTGAGCGCCGGTGCGAAGCGCAGGATGTTGTTGTTGCCAGCGGTGAGGAACACGACTTGGTGTTTGTGTCCCGCCTTCATGAACTCGCCTGCGCGGTTGTCGAATTTCGGCACGAGTTCGCAACCAAGCCACAGACCCTCGCCACGCACGTCGGCGAAGATGTTGTGCCTCTTGTTGATCGCTGCGAAACCATCGCGCAGCCTTTGTTCGGCGACGAGTACGCGGCTCAAGAACGCTTCGTTGTTGACGATATCGATGACCGTTTCAGCGACCGCCGCGCCAAGTGGGTTGCCCCCATAGGTCGTGCCATGCGTTCCGGGTTGCATGACTTCCGCGACTTCCGCCCGCGCCATGAACGCAGCAATCGGGAAGCCGCCGCCGATACCTTTGGCGCTGGTCAAAATGTCCGGCGTGACGCCTTTGCGCATGTAGCTGTAAAGCGCGCCGGTGCGGCCGACGCCGCTTTGAATTTCGTCGAAGATCAACAGCGCGTTGTGTTTGTCGCAAAGCTCGCGCGCCGCAGTGAGGAATGCCGCCGATCCGGGGAACATCCCGCCTTCGCCCTGCATGGGCTCCAGGATGATGCAGGCGACGTCGTCGTCCATCACGGCGCGCAACGCGTCGACGTCGTTGTACGGCACGTGCGTAATGCCTGCGGGCACCGGGCCCATGCCCTTGGTGTATTTCGGGCTGCCGCCCGTTGAGACGGCGAGCCAGGTGCGACCATGAAACGAGTTGGTCGTTGAAATGATGCGATGCTTTTGCTCGCCGTATTTGGTGCTTGCAAATTTGCGCGCAGTTTTGAGCGCACCTTCGTTGGCTTCGGTGCCGCTGTTGCAGAGAAACACGCGATCAGCAAACGTCGCGTCGACGAGCTTTTTCGCGAGTCGCATAGCCGGCTCGTTGACCATGTAGTTCGAGATGTGCCACATACGATCCGCTTGTGCTTTCAACGCGGCATTGAGTGCAGGATGGCAATGCCCGAGCGAAAGCACGGCGACACCACCCGCGAGGTCGACGTAGTCTTTCCCGTCGGTGTCCCAAATGCGCGAACCCGCAGCACGCACCGGCACGAACTGCGCCGGCACGTAGGTCTGAAACATCACCTCGTCAAACGTTGCTCGCGACACGCGCATCGTTTCGGCTTCGCGAACGTGTGCGGGCGGGGCAATGTTGGGCTGGGTTTTCAGAGGGTCGAACATGATCTTTGGTTGTGGAAGTTGAAAGAAATGACGGAACGTAAAGCGTAAGGGCAATCACCGCCAAGACCGATGCGTTTTTTGCATCTTGTCGCGTCGAGGCGGCATAGAAACAAAAGGCCGCGAGAACGTTCCCGCAGCCCTTTTTTTGCGCGGTGCGACTGGTGTCGCCTACAGTCGCTTAGTGCTTGTGGTCGCCGTGATCGTGGCCGTGATTGTGCACGACCGCCGCGCCGTGCTGGCTCATGCCGTTACATGCGGTGATTTGGATTTCGACCTTGTATTCGGGCTTGGCGAGCTTCGCTTCGACCGTGGCGCGAGCCGGTGGCATGCCTTCGGGCACCCACGCGTCCCACGCTTCGTTCATCTGTGCGAACGTGTTGATGTCGGCCAGATAAATCGTCGCCGTGAGGATGCTCTTCTTGGTGGCGCCGCCTTCTTCGAGCAGATCGTCGATTTGCTTAAGGATTTGTTCGGTTTGGCCTTTGACGTCGGCGCTTGGATCGGAAGCCACTTGACCTGCCAGATACAAAAAGCCGTGGTAGGTGACCATTTCAGAGAGACGTTTGCCAACGCCATAGCGACGAATCATGGAGTGCTCCAGTATTGAAAAGAGAATCGAGAAAACGAGTTTGCTTGATTTTACGGGTGCACTGAAGCAGCGATCGTTTTCGGAGGCACAAATAAAAACGGCCACCATTGCGGCAGCCGTTAGAAGGTGGCGTTTTCAGGTCAGGCTTGGGAAGGGGAGGCCCGTGGCTGACGCGTCAAAAACGCCGTCATGATGTCATCGTAGTCATTTCAACGGCACGGCGGCGAACACCGGGGGAAATGTCAGCCGCGTTTGCGGGGAAGTGCAACCGCTCGCGTGATTCGGGGGAGGAGGCGCGAGCGGGGGCGTGCAGTGAATGAGTCGACGTTATCGTTTGAATTCTGGCGAATTGTGGTTAAGCGTTTCGCGTTAGCGACGCACTTCCGGCGCAAGGTTCACGCTGACTTTCATCGTGGTGCCAGGGTCGTAAGCCATGCGCGTCGTGTAGTCGCGGCCTTGGTAGCGGTAGACCACGTTGTAGCCGGTGATTTCGTCACGACCGTCATAGACAGTGCGGCAGTTTTGCACGGTGCGGGTTTCTGGCACGTAGTCGACGCGTGCTGGGCCGCTCACAGGAGCGGGCGCGGTAGCGTAGCCGGACGAAGGCGCAGCCGACGGGCTGTTGTCGATTTGATTGCCGACGAAGCCACCGAGCAGTGCGCCCGCAACGCTGCCGTGGTCACGGCCACCCGACGAGCCACCGAGTTGGTGACCAATCACGCCGCCGATGATCGCGCCTAGGATGGTGCCTGCGCCAACGCTGCGCTCGCCTGTGGCTTGCGGTGCGGGAGCAGGTTGTGCGGGGGCGGCGGCGTAGCCAGCGTTCACGTAACCCTGCGACGGAACGCGACGATCCGTGGTCACGGTTTCATTGTTGCATTCTTGGCGCGGCACATTGTTGCGCTCAACGATGGGTTGCGCCGAAATAACCTGCGCGGTGTCGCTGTAGGTTTGGCCGGCTTGCGGTGCGTATTGCTGTTGTTGGCTCGGCGCAGTCTGCGCCATCGCGGCGCTGATAGCGGTGAGAGCCAGCGTCGTTGCAAGAATTCGTTTCATGGTTCGCTCCTCGTTAGGATAACTCTGTGTGCGGAATGGATTACCGCAGGTTGAGCAGGTTCGACTGCGTTGCGGCAAGAACGTGCCGTAAAGAAAAGCGGTTGACGAAGCGTTGGAGTGAATTCTCTAGGAATGGCTTTTTGGCTATAACGACCAACAGGCGGTCGTTACGTCCGAATTTTGTGTAATGTCGACTAGTGATGAAATGAACGCACAACGACCACCGATTAGCGGTTCACGCCAAAAAGCTGTATCGTTAGCGAGTGCCGTTGGCTGGATTGATATGCTCGCGGCCAGCATTTGGAGGAACTCATGTCGTTGTTTTTGAAGCGGAATTTGCAATGAGCGACGCGGTGGCTTTTGCGCAGGAAGTGGCGGATGCACGCGGGTACTTGTTGCGCTTCGCGCGGCTGCAATTGCGAAACGATGCCTGGGCGGAGGACGTGGTGGCCGACACGATGCTCGCGGCGCTCGAAAAACCGCAGAGCTTCGGCGGCCGCTCCAGCGTTAAGACGTGGCTCGTCGGCATTCTCAAATTCAAAATCATCGATTGCATTCGCGCGCATTCACGTGAGGTGGCCTCGTCGATCAACACGGACGAAGACGCCGAAATTGAGGACCTTGTATTCGCGCCTGACGGGCACCAACAAAACGACGCCTACGAGTGGGCGAGCCCTGAGCAAACGCTGCATTCCAAACAGTTCTTGGCCATCATGGACGTATGCATCAACGACATGCCGCCGACGATGGGTCGGGTTTTTCTGATGCGTGAGTGGATGGAGTTTTCGACCGACGAGATTTGTAAGGAATTGAAAGTCTCGTCGTCCAACGTATGGGTGCTCTTGCACCGGGCGCGTTTACGGTTGCGGGAATGTCTGCAATTGAAGTGGTTCGGTGATCAAGCAGCGCCCTCAAAATCATGAAGAAACCTTGGGGAACTTGCCGCGAAGTCACGGCGCTGATATCGGCGCGCGAAGACCGCAATCTTTCGTTTGGCGAACGCACGGTATTGCGCTTTCACGCGTTTCTTTGTGGCCGTTGTGAACGCTGGGAAGAGCAAGTTAAGTTCATGCGCGAGAGCATGCAGGCTTGGAAGAATTACCGCGATTGAGGTGGTCTCCCGCGCTGCGCAGGTCTTTCTGTAGGAGCGGCGGAAGCCGCGATCAACGGTCATCGCGGCTTCCGCCGCTCCCACAAGCGATGTGCGCTGCGATTAACCCTTCGCCACCGGCCGCGCGGGATCG
>JAKPSO010000569.1 GCA_029571495.1 Pseudomonadota bacterium | reverse complement strand
TGCGCGACAGCACCATCGGGCTCAAGCAGCAAGCGTACTTCGCGTTGCACGATCTAGTGCTTGGCAGCTTCTACTCGGAGCCGACAACGTGGGCTGCGACCGGATATCCGGGACCACCGAAGCTCGCCTAGTTCTCCACGGCACGCCTAACCAAACCATAGGTAGCACCATGATCGCTGACCCCATTCGTGAAGGCCTCGCCAAAGGCTGGATGCACATAGACGCTTCCGCACTCGGCCAAGATGCAACGCTGGAGGCGGACGTCTGCATCATCGGCACCGGCGCCGGCGGAGGCATTGCAGCCGATGTGCTTTCCGACACGGGGCTCAAAGTCGTAATGATTGAGGAGGGCATGCTGCGCTCGTCAACGGACTTTCGAATGCTCGAATCGGAAGCTTACCCGACGCTGTATCAAGAATCCGCATCCCGCAAGACGGCCGACAAAGCGATCAATATTTTGCAAGGACGTACTGTTGGTGGATCGACGACCGTCAATTGGACGACGAGCTTTCGCACGCCGTCGCCGACACTCAAGTTCTGGCGTGAACGCTTCGGGTTGACCGAATTGACCGACGAACACATGGCTGGATGGTTTGAGCGGGCAGAGAAACTTACGAACATCTCTGATTGGGGCGTCGCACCCAACGAAAACAATGCTGTGCTCGAACGCGGCGGACAGAAAATCGGCATTAAAGTCGACCGCATTCGCCGCAACGTGAAAGGTTGCTACAACCTCGGCTACTGCGGCATGGGTTGTCCAACGAATGCCAAGCAGTCGATGTTAATTACTGCGATCCCCGCTGCGCTCAATCGCGGAGCGGTGCTGGTGAGCCGTGCGCGCGCAGAACGTCTAGAACTGAAAAACGGACGCGTCAGTGCCGTCGATTGCGTGAGCATGCAGGGCACGGGCTACGACACAGGTCGCGTCAAAGTGCGAGTCACAGCAAAACACTTCGTAGTTGCGGGCGGCGCGATCAATTCACCGGCGCTCTTGATGCGCTCGGGCGTACCCGACCCGCACGGATTGCTTGGCAAGCGTACGTTTTTGCATCCGTCGCTGCTCTCTGGTGCCGACATGGGCAACAAAGTGGAAGCATGGAGCGGCGCGCCGCAGACCACCTACAGCGATCACTACCTAAACACGAACGCGATAGACGGCGCGATGGGCTTTAAGCTCGAAGTGCCGCCGTTGCATCCGGTTCTGTATTCGATCAGCGTCAACGGCATGACTGAACACCATCGCGCGCGCATTACGAACATGGCGAACACGCAGGTAACGATTGCCCTCTGTCGTGATGGTTTCCATCCCGAGAGCGCGGGCGGCCAGGTGAAATTGCTGTCCGATGGGTCACCGAAACTTGACTATGCATTGAACGGTTTCTTTTTCGACGCTGCAAAGCGCGCGCTGTTGGCAATGGCTGAAATTCAGTTTGCGGCGGGTGCCAAAGAAGTGTTCCCGGTCGACGAACGCCTTGATGGATTCCGTACTTGGGCGGACGCGAAAGCTGGACTTGAGGCGCTGGCGCTTCGGGCTTATTCCACTCGTGTCGCAAGCGCGCACGTGATGGGCGGCTGCGGCATGGCGAAGGATGAGAAAGAGGGTGTAGTCAACGTGTATGGACGTCACCATCAGGTGGAGAACTTGAGTGTGATGGACGGCTCGGTCTTTCCAACCTCAATTGGCGCGAACCCGCAGCTCTCGATTTACGGCCTCGCATGGCGCAACGCCGCGCGGCTTGCGGGCGATATGCGTCGCGCATAATTTCGTCGGCAGAAAGAGACGACAACGATGGCACCACAACCTACTCCTTTAGCCACGAGCGGCGATGTTTTCCCCGTGCCCCTTTGGGCCACTAACGTATTCCTGTTGACGGCCGAAGTGTCGGCCTACGCGATCTTCGCGCTCACGAAAATTGCGCCGACACGCGGCTTAGGCTGCGCGCTCGCTACGGTGGTCGGGCTTGTTTTTCTCGCGCGGTTGATCGTTGCGCTCGCTAGCTACGCAATGTCGCGTTGGCAGGGGTCACCACTGGCGCCGACTGATCTCTTGGGGCTCTTGGGCTGGTGCCGTTTTTTCATCGTTGAATACTGGCATCTTTGCATTCAAAATCTGGTGCTCATCCCCTTCCGCGCGTTTTTTCGCACGGCGAATGAGCGTAGCGCGCAAGCAAGTGGTCGCGTGCTGCT
>JAKPSO010000566.1 GCA_029571495.1 Pseudomonadota bacterium | reverse complement strand
GAATAACTGGCTTGTGCTTGTCGCGATCATGCTCGCCGGCGCGCTGATTCGCCAATTTTTTGTGCTCAAACACAAAGGCAAAATTGAGTACAAATACTTTGCGTTCGGCGGCGCGATTTTGATGGCGGTTGCCGCTTGGATCGCACCCGCGCCGCAGAGCAACGCAAGCGCCGACGTACCGAAATTTGCCGAAGTACGCGCGATTGTTGAGCAACGTTGCGTGATGTGTCACAACACCCAAGTCATCTCGAAAAACATTCAACTGCACACACCGGAACTCATCGCCAAAAACGCGCAGGCGATGTATCAGCAGGCGGTTGTGTCTCGCATCATGCCGCTCAACAACGCCACGCAAATTACTGAGGCTGAGCGCGCGAAACTTGGCGCGTGGTTTACCGCTGGCGCTAAGACTGAATAGAGCGCGCGTCTCACCAGACGCCACCGAAATGACGCACTGCACCGCGCCATAGTGCGTCGGCCTCACGGGCCATACTGGTTTGTCCGGACTTGGCGGTTGCGTTGGCAGCGGTGTGCACCATCACGAGTTTGAGCGCCGGATCGACGAAGATCATTTGCCCAAACACACCCAGCAACGCGAAGCGTCGTGACGTTCCGGGGAACAACCAAAACTTGTAGCCGTAGCCGTAATACGGCGTGGCCTTGCCCGGACGAAACTCCTCGGCAACACGCTTGGCGTCGGTCGCGTCGAGCAGATATTCGCGTGGAATGATCTGCTTGCCGTTGTCGGGGCGCGCACCGTCGTTGGCGAGCAGCACGCCGAGCCTTCCGTAGTCACGCAGCGTCGCGCTGAAACTTCCGGCGGCGCGCTCAAGCCCAGTGCGATCCGCACGCCACAGCGCTGATGTTTCCGCGCCCATCGGTTGCCATAAGCGCGGCGTCAAATACTCGCTCAGTGTCATGCCCGTTGCGCCGCGCAGCACGACGCCCAGCATGTCGGTTTCGGCGCTGGCGTACGAAAAGCGCGTGCCTTGCGGTGCCTCGCGCTCGGTGATGACTTTTGCCGCCGCTTCGATGCCGCCGCGTGTGGCGGCGATGTTAAAGCGCGCAAGGTCGTCCTTGCCGTCGTAGACCTCGGTGAATTTCGCGCCGCTGGCCATGCGCAGCAAATTGCGAATCGTTGTTTCACCGTAGAGCGTGTCGGCGAGCTTCGGCGCGTACACGTCTGCGCGGTCGTCAAGCGATTTGATTTTGCCTTCTTCAAGCGCAAAGCCGACAGCGATAGCGGTGATCGATTTCGCCATCGAATTGGAGAGAAATCGATGCTGCGGCCCGCGATCGTATTGATAGCGCTCGACTTCAATCTTGCCGTCTCGAATGATGAGTAAGCCCATCACGCGTTGCCGGTTGAGGTAATCGTCAATGGTGAGATTACGCTCCGCGCCCACGCTCCACTTTATCGCAGGCTCATCCGCATTGCGAGGCAGCGGTGGCGGCTTATCGCTCGCGACCATCACGTTCGCTTTGCCGCCAAACAAACCGGGAATTTCGCCATGCGCGGTGAACGAACCCACACGAACGGACTCGTCGGTAAACCAAGTGGCCGCTGTTCCA
>JAKPSO010000565.1 GCA_029571495.1 Pseudomonadota bacterium | reverse complement strand
ACCGTCCTTTCGTCTTCAAGAAACTAAAGGGTAGCGCTTCGCTTACCTTCATCCCTCCCTTTTCCTAGGTGCGACTGTTCGTGGTTTAACTCAGCTTTTTAATCATGTCGAGTTCGCCAAAAATAGCCCTGTATCGACTACTTTGCAGTGCTTCAAGCCAAAAAGCTGAAGGCGTAATGGCTGGTGCGCCTTGCGAACGCACCGTTTTCGCGCGTTTTCGCGCGCGCACCAATTTCTAGCAATCCAATCACGACAGAGGCTCGGCGCGCTCTTTTTTAGTGCGTTTGCAATCGCTTTCATTGCATGGCAGGCGCGTGGACTGCTTCGCGATGACGATCCGTCGGCCCGCGAATCACGCGAGATTGACGCGAGGCAAACGCTGCGCGACGCGACGGTTTAGCATAGTGGGCTGTTTGTCGTGCTGATGGCATGTTTTCTGCATCGTATGACCGATTGGAGCGCGAGCCGGATAACACTTTCTGGTGATTCGGCAAACCTCCGCAGTTTTCTGACCTCGATTTACGCTTCGTTTTCAACCTCACCGCATCAGGAGAATTTGCATGGCCACTGGAGCCGACGTACTCAAAAAAATTAAAGACGAAGAAGTCCGCTTCGTTGACCTTCGCTTCACTGACTTCCGTGGCAAAGAGCAGCACGTTCAAGTGCCACACCACCAATTCGTCTCTGAAAAATTTACCGAAGGCCACGCCTTCGACGGCTCTTCGATCGCTGGTTGGAAAGGCATTGAAGCCTCCGACATGCTGCTGATGCCGGATCCGAACACTGCGGTCATTGATCCGTTCGTCGAAGAAACGACGCTCAATATCACCTGCGACGTGATCGAACCGTCCACCGGCAAAGGCTACGACCGCGATCCACGTTCGCTCGCGAAGCGCGCTGAGGCTTACCTCAAAACCTCCGGCGTGGGCGACACCGCCTACTTCGGTCCGGAACCCGAATTCTTCATTTTCGATTCCGTCGAATGGAAAACGGACATGTCCGGCTCCTACTCGAAGATCTACTCGGAAGAAGCCGCGTGGGAATCTGATGCCAAACACGAAGGCGGCAACAAAGGCCACCGCCCAACCGTTAAAGGCGGCTACTTCCCCGTCCCTCCTGTTGATCAGCTGCAAGACCTGCGTAACGCGATGGTTCTGGCCGCTGAAGAAATGGGCGTTCCAGTTGAAGTGTTCCACCACGAAGTGGCCAACGCCGGCCAATGCGAAATCGGTACGCGTTTCTCGTCGCTCGTACAACGTGCCGACTGGACTCAGCTCCTGAAATACGCAGTCTGGAACACCGCCGCGCTCTACGGCAAAACGGCAACCTTTATGCCGAAGCCAATCGTTGGCGACAACGGTTCGGGCATGCACGTTCACCAGTCGATTTGGAAAGACGGCAAGAACCTTTTCGCAGGCAACGGCTACGCCGGCCTGTCGGAAACGGCCCTCTACTACATCGGCGGCATCATCAAACACGCTCGCGCGTTGAACGCCATCACGAACCCCGGCACCAACTCGTACAAGCGCTTGGTTCCACACTTCGAAGCACCAGTCAAACTCGCTTACTCGGCGCGTAACCGTTCTGCCTCGATCCGTATTCCGTATGTGCAGTCCGACAAGGCCCGCCGTATCGAAGTGCGCTTCCCGGATCCATTGGCCAACAGCTACCTCGCCTTCTCAGCGATGATGATGGCCGGTATCGACGGTATCCAAAACAAGATTCACCCCGGTGAGCCTTCTGACAAAAACCTCTACGATTTGTCGCCAGAGGAAGATGCCAAGATCCCAACGGTGTGCTCGTCGCTCGACCAAGCGCTTGAGTACTTGGACAAAGACCGCGAGTTCCTGACCCGCGGCGGTGTGTTCAGCAACGACATGATCGACGCCTACATCGCGCTCAAAATGGAAGAGGTCACCCGCTTCCGCGCGACCACGCATCCGATCGAGTTCGAGATGTACTACTCGCTGTAATCGCGGTTACGCCGTTCGCCCTGAGCCCGTCGAAGGGTTCGACGAACGGACACGCGTGAGCGACGGAACCACTTCCGCCGCCACGACTCTAAAAAAGGCAGGGTTTCCTGCCTTTTTTGTTTTTGGCTCGACGCACGACGCGGTCATCCGTTTCAGACTCCAACGCGTTGCTCTAAGTCACTGTTTTGATTACACTTTCCGAATGAACTCTGCCCGTCTCTTTGTCTACTCGTTCGCCGCGTCGCTTTCATGGACGTTGGTCATGGGGCAGGCGCACGCGCAAATCTACAAATACATCGACCCGGTCACAGGTGCCGTCGAGTACACGAACCAGCCCAAAAAGGGTGCCACGCGCATGGACAGCGCGGACACACTCTCGGAAATCCCAACCGGCAACAAACCGAACAAGAGCAAGGCCGCTGTAGGCGCTGCACCGCGCGCCGTGAACACGAGCAGCAACAGCAGCGCTGGAGCCGCGTCCGCCGTCGTCGACGCCGGCACCCAAAAAACGCGCGATGGCACGCGCCGACAAGTCCTTAGCGATGAGCTTTCGAGCGAAGAAAAAGCGCTCGCAGAAACACGCGCAGCGTTCAACAACGGCAAGCCGTTACCACTTGCCGATGAAGGCGTGGGTTCGCCGAAGTACATTGATCGCACCAAGCAGCTCGAACAAACGCTGCGTCACCACGAACGCAACGTCGCCGCGCTGAAGCAAGAGCTCTCTAACCTCAAGCTGTAGCGTCGAATTCCTCGCCTTCGAGAGGCAGGAACCGTTCAACGTTCCATTCGCCGCTCTCGGACGGCGCACAGCGCGCGGGCCCGCTTCTTGCTAAAACACCTGCATGACGGCCCCGACGGACACAGCAGGACTCGAACTCATCTCTACAGCGGTGCTGTTGCTCGGGCGCGACCAACGCATCCTCTACGCAAACCCCGCTGCTGAGCACCTCCTCGCGCAATCGAAACGTCAACTCGAAGCCGCACGCTTGTCCGACATATTGCGCGACAGTGAACGGCTCGCCCCTGCTTTAGCGTTAGCGCTTGCGCATCGTTCTAGCTACACCGAGCAAGAGCTGGAGCTTCACCTCGCGAGCAAACAAAACGGCTCCTCGCGACTCCTCGTCAACTGCACCGTGAGTTTTCTCGAGGGCCATGCGATCAATGATGCGCAGCTCATCATGGAGCTTCGGCACATCGATCAGCAACTCAAAATTGCGCGCGAAGCAAAGATCGCCGAACAAAACCAAGCCAATCGCGAGCTCGTACGCAACCTCGCGCATGAAATCAAAAATCCGCTCGGCGGCATCCGCGGCGCCGCGCAACTGCTCGAAGCGGAACTCTCGTCTCCGCAGCTGACGGAATACACGCAAGTGATCATCGCCGAAGCGGATCGATTACAGAACCTCGTCAACAAGTTGCTGACGCCGCACAAGCTGCCGCGCTATGTGGCCACCGACATTCATCGCGTGTTGGACCACGTGTTGCAGCTTCTCAAAAACGAATTTGGTGCAACCCACACGCTCACGCCAGACTTTGACGTGAGCCTTCCTGAAGTCGAGTGCGATGGCGAGCAAATCACACAGGTGCTCTTGAACATTGCGCGCAACGCGTGCCAGTCGACGGCCGCCGTGACGTCGCCACGAGTCACTCTGCGTTCGCGTGTGGCGCGGCAAGTCGTGCTCGCGAAACGCCGCTATCGTATGGCACTCGAAATTGCCGTCATCGACAACGGAACGGGCATTCCGCACGAAATTCGCGACCGAATTTTTTATCCATTATTCACTACGCGAAACGACGGCACGGGCTCCGGCTTGGGTCTCTCAATCGCGCAAACTTTTGTCGCCCAACACTACGGCGCGATCGAAGTCGATAGCGAACCGGGGCACACTGAGTTCCGGGTCATCCTGCCGTTCACTCACCCCACTGAGCCCCCCGCGGACGGCAGTCACGTTGAAAGAAGCACATCATGAAAAATGTCTGGATCGTCGACGACGACCGCTCTATCCGTTGGGTTCTCGAAAAAGCGCTCTCTCGTGAAGGCATCACCTATCGCAGCTTCGACAATGCGCTTGACGTGCAGCGCGCGATTGAGACAGAGACGCCGTCGGTGCTGGTGAGCGACGTGCGCATGCCAGGCGAATCCGGTTTGTCGCTGCTCAAAAAAATCAAGGCCGCGCATCCACAGGTGCCGGTGATCGTGATGACCGCGTTTTCCGATTTGGACACCGCTGTGCAAGCGTTTCAAGGTGGCGCGTTTGAGTACTTGCCGAAACCATTCGACGTTGAGCAAGCGCTTGCGCTGATTCGCCGCGCGGCGGCCACTGTTGAGGCAGCGCCGAGTGAAGCCGTTGCCGCCGCGGGTGAGCGCGAAATGCTTGGGCAAGCTGCCGCGATGCAAGATGTTTTCCGCGCCATCGGACGGCTGTCGCAATCGCACGTAACCGTGCTTATCACTGGCGAGTCGGGCACCGGCAAAGAACTTGTTGCGCGCGCTCTGCACGAACACAGTCTGCGTAAAGGCAAGCCCTTTATCGCGATCAACACCGCCGCAATTCCCAAAGACCTGCTCGAATCGGAACTCTTCGGCCACGAACGCGGCTCGTTCACCGGCGCGGCCGCGACGCGCCAAGGCCGCTTTCAACAGGCCGAAGGCGGCACGCTGTTCCTCGACGAAATCGGTGACATGCCGTCCGATTTGCAAGTGCGTTTACTGCGCGTATTGCAGGACGGTGAGTACTACCGCGTGGGCGGCCAAGCGCCGATGAAATCGAACGTACGCATCATCGCGGCGACCCACCAAAATCTCGACGAGCGCGTGCGCCAGGGCATGTTCCGCGAGGACTTGCTACATCGATTGAATGTCGTCCGCCTGCGACTTCCACCGCTGCGCGAGCGACGCGAGGACGTACCTCTGCTGATGAAGCATTTCTTGGGTAAGAGTGCGCAATCGTTGGGCGGCGAAGTGAAATCGCTTACCAGCGCCGCGCTGGAGGTACTGCAATCGTTTCCCTTCCCCGGCAATGTGCGCCAACTCGAAAACATCTGCCACTGGATCACGGTGATGGCGCCTGGGTCGACAGTCGACGTGGACGATCTGCCGCCGGAAGTACGCGTCAATGCACCGCACGTCGCGCCACCGCCAGCCTCGACTCCCGCCCCCGAAACGCCAAGCGCGGCCTACAGTCACTCGCCCGCGCCAATGACCGCCCCACCTGCGCGGCAATACGCGCCGGTGGCCCCACTGCCCGATGCGGTCAACGGTGCAGCGGAAAGTTGGCACGCGTCTCTCGCCGCAACGCTCGCGAGCGCCATCCAACAAGGCGAAACGGCACCGGGCGAACGCCTGACGCGCGAATTCGAAACCACGATGATTCGCGCGGCGCTGCAACAAACCAAAGGTCGCCGCATCGAGGCGAGTGTGTGGCTCGGTTGGGGTCGCAATACCCTCACGCGCAAAATTCACGAACTCGGGCTGGACGGCGAGGTGTAGTGAGGCCTGCGGCTACCGCTTAAACACCCACGGCGCGGCATTCTCGGGCTTGGCACCACGATTGCCTAGGTCGCGATAGAACGCGTTGATCGCAGCAAGATCAGCGTCGACATTCCCACTCGGCGTGAACACGGCGTTGACCGTTACGCGCTTATTCGGAAAGTCAAACGAGCCGAGCATGATCGGCACTTTCGCGGCGACAGCGACGTAGTAAAAACTCGACCGAACGTAGGGCAGGTAACTGCGTGTGCCTTCCGGTGCAATGACAAACCGCAAACGCGGCACCGCCGCGAAGCGCTCGGTCATTTGCTTTGCGAACCCCGTGGAACCGCTGCGATCGACGGGAAAGCCACCCACAGCGCGAAAGAACGCGCCCCACGGCCATTTGAAGAGACTCGCTTTGCCCGCGTAACTCAACGCTTCGCCCTTGACGGTCAGGCCAATCGCCCACTTCGCCAACAGTCCAATCGGAAAGTCCCAATTACTGGTGTGCGGATACATGACGATCACGCATTTGTCCGGCAAATTGCGGGCGACGAACAAGTCCCAACCAAACGCGCGCAACGCCAACGTAGCAAGTCGCGACAGCAAGCCGTAGCTTCCCAAAGAACGGCGTTGCGTATCAACAATCAGACTGGGTTCCAAGCGCGCTCCTCCGCGTAAAGAGTGGATCGCGTCGCGCAATTCATCGCCGCGCAAGTCAACGATCCACGATAATTTGAAAGATGTTAGCGCCTCGCCCTCTCGTCCGTCTGGACTCAATCGACGCATGTTTGCCGCAAACACAGTGTCAGCGCTGCGGCTACGCTGACTGCCGCGCCTATGCCGAGGCGATGCATTCGGGTGACGCTCTAATCAACCGCTGCCCGCCCGGCGGCGACGCCACGCGAGAAGCGCTCGCGGCGTTGCTCAATCAACCATCAGTGTCGCTCGCGGACGATGTCGATGGCTACGCGGCAGAGCACGTCGCCCTTATTGATGAAGCGGCTTGCATCGGCTGCGCAGCCTGCCTACCGCCTTGCCCGACCGACGCGATCATCGGCGCATCGAAGCGCATGCACACGGTCATTGCCGCCGAGTGCACCGGGTGCGAGCTGTGCATCATCGCCTGTCCCGTGGATTGCATTTCGCTCGTTCCCGTAACTACGCCGGCCAACTGCGTCCACGCATCACTCGCTGAACGCGCATCACAATCGGCGATGCTCCGCGATCGGTACGACGCGCACAAAAGGCGTTTGCTGGAGCGCGTTGAGGCGAAAGCCGAAGCGCACGCGCCAAAGGTTGCGCCCGACAAGAAAACACTGCTCGCGGACATTTTGGCGAGAGCAAAGGCGCGCACGTGAACGCCGAGAAACGCCGCCGCATTTTCGCGAAGCTCGCCGCAGCCAACCCGAATCCAAAAACAGAGTTGGAATTCGGCAACGCATTTCAATTGCTCATCGCGGTGTTGCTCTCGGCGCAAGCGACCGATAAGTCGGTCAACGCCGCGACGCGAAGGTTCTTCCCGGTCGTCAAAACGCCCGCCGATTTGCTCGCGATGGGCGAAGCCAATCTCGCCGAAGCAATCAAAACCATTGGGCTCTTTCGTAACAAAGCGAAGAATGCGATCGCGACGGCAGCGCAGCTCATCGAACGGCACAACGGCGAAGTGCCGCATGATCGCGCCGCGCTCGAAGCGCTGCCCGGTGTTGGCCGAAAGACGGCGAACGTAGTGCTCAACGAAGCCTTTGGCGAGGCAACGCTCGCTGTCGACACGCATGTCTTTCGTGTCGCTAATCGCATGAAGCTCGCACCGGGAAAAACCGTCGATGAAGTCGAGCGCAAGCTCATGAAATTCACGCCGCCAGAATTTTTGCGCGGCGCACATCACTGGCTCATCCTGCACGGGCGCTACACCTGTGTTGCACGGAACCCAAAGTGCGGCATTTGCCCGGTGTTCGACGATTGCGAATTCACGGGCAAGACGAAGTCAGAACCATTTCCGTAGCGATTCAAAAAATGTACAACCCCACTCGCGATCAGGCCCGACAGTTTTTCATCGACACTTGGGCGAAATTTCAGCGGCACGATCCGCTCACGCCGCTCGAAGAAAAGACCGCTGCGATCATCGCGCTGCATCCGGAATACCACCGCATATTGCAGAACCCGGAGTCGTTCATCACCACGGATTGGCGGCCGGAATCAGGGGACATCAATCCGTTCATGCATCTCGGCTTTCACTTAGCCATACAAGAGCAGCTCGACATCGATCAGCCGCACGGCATTCGCGCGATTCACGCGCAGCTCGCCGCCAAGCATGACGATCCACACGCCGCCACGCACGAGATCCTAGAGTGCCTCGGCGAAACGCTCTGGCAGTCACAGCGCACGGGCACGCCGCTTGATGGCGCGTTGTACTTAAGCCTCCTGAAAGCGCGCGTACCTTCCCAGCAGTAGCACTCACCGGTGGCGTAATCCGTTACGGCTTTTCACCTAAAACCACAGCCAAGCAGGGCTTGCAGGCGATTTTTGAACAAAGTCGATATTGCGGCGATTTTTCGCAAAAGCGCCGCAAATCAGTCGCTACAAGCCCATTTCCATAAAAGCTGTTAGCCACACATTCGCGAGCGCGGCGGCTTACGGGCGTGCGCGATGAGCCGGTTTCTCGAATCTGCGCTTTGGTAGGCATCGACACCTCGTGTTCGCCCGCCATGCGTTTACTCACTCGTTTTTCTTCATTTCGCGCCGTCGCGCTCCCCTCCTTGCAGGTGCTCGTGCTCCTGTTCGCCGCACCACTTACCGCGCAACCGTATACCCAAATCAGCGCCGGTGAGTTCCACACCTGCGCCCTACTCGACAGCGGCGGCGTGCATTGTTGGGGCGACAATTTTCGCGGACAACTCGGCAACGGCATGAGCGGCAGCGGGCAGGAGCAGCCGGAGCCCCAGCGCGTCTTGGGCATCAGCACTGCCGCGCATATCGCAGCGGGTGCCTCACACAACTGCGCTGCGCTGCGCGACGGCCGCGTGCAATGCTGGGGCTCTAACTTTCGCGGCCAGTTGGGCGACGGCAGCACTAGCAATAACCCGGTTCCCGTATTCGTCGTTGGCGTCGCTGACGCCGTCGCCGTGGCTGCGGGACTGGACCATAGCTGCGCGTTGCGACAAGGCGGCGGCATCAAATGTTGGGGTTACAACGGCGACGGCGAACTCGGCAACGGCAGCGCTGTTTTTTACAGCACTAGCGTCGTCGACGTCAGCGGCATCAGTACCGCAACCGCCCTCAGCGCTGGCAATCTGCACACTTGCGCGCTACTCGCCAACAACCGCGTGCGCTGCTGGGGCGGCAACAACTACGGCGCGCTGGGTGACGGCACGTTCAGCAAACGCGACACACCGGTCGAAATCGCCGGATTCGTTGCGCAGAGCGTCGAAGCAGGCTGGTGGCATACGTGCGCGACATACAACGGTGTGGCGTACTGTTGGGGCGACAACACCAACGGCATTCTCGGCAACGGCAACACGACCGACAGCGCAACGCCAGTGCAGGTGCAAGGCATCAACACCGTGACCGCGATAGCGGCGGGCGAGATCCATACCTGCGCGCGACGTTCAAGTAACGGCGGCGAAGTCCACTGCTGGGGCAACGGCACCGGCGGACGTATCGGCCAGGGCAACACAACGAACACGCTCACGCCGTTGCGTGCGCTCGGCAACGATACGTTTTCCGCCGTGACCGCCGGACGCACACACACCTGTGCGCTCACCACTGGCGGCAGCGCGAAATGCTGGGGACGCAATGACAAAGGCCAGATCGGCACGACGCACTTCGCCGCCAGCGGCGACGATCACAGCGTGCCGCAATTTGTCGCGCCGCGCTGTGAGCTTGATGTCGACGGCGATGGCATTTTCACCGCCACCACCGATGGCGTTCTATCGGCGCGCGCACTCGCAGGCATGAGCGGCAACGCCGTGACCGCCGCCGCACTCGGTAGCGGCGCGACGCGTACGACTTGGCCGCAGATTCGCAACTTTCTGATTCGCGCCTGTGGCGTGACGGGGCTCGCACCATGAACGATTCATTCTCACGTCACACGGCACGGCCCCTGTCTGGTCTCGGGCGTCGGTTCATGGGTCGACGCGCGCTCCACGAACGCACAGCAAACTTGAGCTGTCGCCCGTCGATGTCACGATGGCTCGTGAAGGCGGTTACGCTGTTGTGCTTCCTGTTCGCGGGCGGCGCAGTACTCGCCCAGAATTCGATCTACACGCAAATTTCCGCAGGAGACAGCCACAGTTGCGGCGTCACCACCAATGGGCGCATTCATTGCTGGGGCGCCAACACAGCGTTCGGCGTGCTGGGCAACGGCAGCACACAGGCGAGCCCAGTGCCCGTACCGGTGCGCGGCATCAGCACTGCAGTGGAAGTGCGCGCCGGCACGTTTCACACCTGCGCGCGGCTGACCGACGGCAGCGCGCGCTGCTGGGGCAGAGGCAGCGGCGGCGCGCTGACGCAAGGCACGTTTGACAACAGTAACCTGCCCGTCACCGTCTGGGGTTTTGGGCCGGCCGGTCCGGCGCGACAGATTGGCGTCGGTGCCGAGCACACCTGCATCCTGCAGCAAAGTGGTCAAGCGTTCTGCGCGGGTCGTAACGACTGGGGGCAAGCCGCGTTGGCACCCAATCCATCAAACCAGCCTTGGTCAGTCCCGATTGCCAATGTCGACGAAATCGCAGTGGGTCAATATCACTCCTGCGCCCGCGTTGGCGGCACCGTGTCGTGCTGGGGCCAGAACACGAGCGGACAATTGGGCAATGGCAGCACGGTAAATTCCAGCGCGATGCCGGTCGCCGTCACCGGCATCAGCACCGCCGTCGCGCTCTCCGCCGGCGCGCGGCACACCTGCGCCCTGCTCGCGCCGGGCAACGTGTTGAGCTTAAGTAGCGTCGTATGCTGGGGCGACAACGCTGCAGGCCAACTTGGCACCGGCAGCAACGGCGGCAGCAGCAACACACCGGTCACCGTCGCCAATCTCGGCAGCGCCGGCAACACGCCCGACGTCGTCGCGGCCGGAACACAGCACACGTGCGCACGACTCTTGGATGCAACCGTGCAATGCTGGGGGCTCGCCGCTTACGGGGCGGTCGGTGACGGCAGCGACGGCACGGTCGCCTATCGTCTGAGCCCGACCGCCGTGGTCGGCCTGAGCGCCGCCGCGTCGGGGTTAAATGCTGCTACGACCAGCCTCACGGCTGGCAACAACACGAGCTGCGCCATCATGACGGACGGCGGCATCCGTTGCTGGGGTTACAACGAATTTGGGCAGGCTGGCCACGGACACGGCGGCAACTATCACACCACCCCGCAATACGTCGCAGAGCCCGGCTGCGCGCTCGATGTAGACGGTGACGGCGTGGCGCTCGCAACGACCGACGGAGTACTGCTCTCACGCGCGCTACGCGGCGCGTCGGGCAATGGGGTCATCAACGCAGTGATGGGCCTCGGTACACGCAGCACGTGGAATGCGATGAGACTGCATCTCACTAACCGCTGCGGGATCACGGGGCTTGCGCCGTGAGCCGACTTCACCACGAACAAGCGGGCTAATTCGCCGTCTTGCGCACCAGACGTACGCGGTAAGGGTTGGTTCTGACGTCACTGTTGGAGTCGCCACTACTGAAGTCCACGACCCACGAGTGACTAGGGGAGGTCGCGTTGGGGGAACCCGTCCAGAAGAACGCGGCGGCAGTCGCGGGGAACGCAAATTCGTTGATGCTGGGGTTGATCCGGCAGCGCTCGACGAGGCTCTGCAATTCCTTCACATTCGGCAGGCGCCAATCGTTGTAGCCTTTGTAATTGGCGGTGCGCCTAGCTTGTGCTTCGTCGAGCGCAGCGGACCACGTGAAGGTACTTGCCGCACCCGTGCATGACGCTCCGCTCTGTCCGAGTGCGCAGCGGTCCCACATCAAACCTGTACGTGTGTCGGTCACTGTGAGGATAGCGGCGTCGACGGCGTACACGCTGGTGGGGTTGCTTGCCTGTACACCCACTACACAGGTTTGCGCGTTGGCTGCGGCGCCGGAGAGCACCGCGAGAGCGGCTACACCGGCGCTGAGGAGTTGCGATTTATTTTTCATTTCATTGGATCCATGTTTGTGCACCTCTGACGCTGGGAAATGCGCGATTGCCTGGTGTCGCATCCGCTCCGCGACGAAACACTCGCCACGACGGAAATACGGGTTCGAGGGACGCGAAATGGCAATCGAAAAAACAACCAAATCACTGCCCTGAGCGGACGAGCCGAACTCGGAAGGGAAAACTGCGATTAGACGCTTGCGAAAATCCGCTGGTGAAGACGACCAGCCGCGCAAGGCTAGGACCGGAGGCCGAAGGCGTGCCCGACCAGAAGTTCGCGTCTGGCGTGTTTGGGAACCAGTCGGGATCAATGGCGGGGGAGGTTCTGCCGTGATGCACGATGCCAACGAGTTCTTCAATTTTGGGTAGCCGCCAATCTGTGTGGCCACACATCGGCGTCAGATGGGTTTGTTGCACATACTTTTCGGTATCGCATTGACCCACGTCGCCGCAAGTTCCGCCGTTGGCGGTGCCGGTTCCGCTGGTGTTGTTGCTGTTATCACTGGAAAACCAAGTGTAGGTATGTGCCGAACTGCGTCGCCCGGAGGCGGTTTTGACCTCCCACATGAGGCCAGTGACGTTGTCGTAGGTACAGCCCCAATCATTGGGGCCAGTGCCGAGGATTGCATTGGCGGGCAGCGCGTCACCGCTATTGCTAATTTTGGTGAAACTAAACCCGGCCGCACCGTCGGCATCGCTGTTCAGGGCGCCGTCGGCATCGCGCCCGAGGCTGCAATCCTGCATCGCCTCCGTAGCACCAGTGCAAGTCGCGTTGTTGCCCGCGGTCGCATCTCCGCCCCAAGTGATGCCGGTATCGTTTAAGCGACCCGTTCCCTGCCCGACCCAGCCCGCTTGTGCGCACGGCGTGGCGAGAAAAGCCTCGATGTCCGCGGGTGCCGTGCGCGCCGCGCCAACGCCCAGCGCCCCGGCCACCAGCGCGCTGCCGCGTATGCCCATCAGGTAGCGCGTCATAAGCAAGCCATCGGTCGCCGGCAGCGTTTTGCCGTCCGCGTCAACGTCCATGCTGCACATTGCGGCGTGGGCCGGCGCTGCCACAACGGCGGCAATCGTGAAAATCAGCGCCGTAGCGAGCGTCGTACAAAACCGAGACAGGGCTTGGGTTGAAACGAGAGAGAGTGCCATCGTGGCTCCCGAAAACAGAAAGTGTGTGCGGTAAAAAACGTAAACCGCGCAAAAAGTGCGCCTCGCGACGCGCATTTTCCGATTTGCATGCATTCAGAGCGCGTCACTTGACCCGATGCGGCCAGACTGCTTTGCCAAATTTCAGACGAACAGCCGCGAACTACCTTTGCTCGCAGAGGCCAATCGCATCGCGCGCGGGCTTCAGTTCCGGCTCCAGCGATTGTTTGGAGAACGCTTCCCATCGCGGGCGAAGCGCGGCGACGGCGCTAAACTCGCGCAGCGCCTCGCGACACGCCGTACTGCGCGCCGCTCGTGACGCCGCTCGGCTCGCGTCTTGGCCATAAAGCCGCGCGCGAATTGCGTGCATCGCGATCTGAGCACTGACCAAATCATGCTTGTGCAAAACTTCCGTCGGCAGCCCGCGAGTGAGCGTCTCAGCCTCGTCGAGATACTGCCGAAGCTCGCCCGAATCGCCCATTTTGACCATCACTTCAGTGAGCGAGACAAGCGCAAATACTGCGCTCGCCTGACGACCGACGTTGGTGGTGTCGGCGGCCAATTGCTTGCGACGAATTTCTAACGCGCGTTTGGCCGCATCAATCGCTTGCGCGGTGTCGCTCGCGGCGTCGGCTGCCGCGGTCACGTCCTGCAGCGTCGTTGCGGTCTCATCTTGAAATGACAATCGATCAGGTTCCTGTTTCAACCGCGTCTCCGCGATAACGAGCCCTTCGCGCGCCCAAGCGAGCTGCGCTGCCGCGTCGACGACGCCATCGTTATTGGTGTTGGCCACGGCCGACAACGCGCCGAAAAAATAGATGCGGTAGTCGTCGAGTTTTTTGCGTTCGGCATCAGTGAGCGCTTCACCGGCGACGGCCGCAAGAAGCTCGCGAGCAAGTGCGGCGTCATCGCGAACGCGTGTTCGCGTCTCAGCGTTGTCAGCGCGCATGTAGAAGGCACGCGACGTGAACACAGCCGCTGCCTCCATGCGCACACGCACGCTCGCGCCTTGCGCCGTGCCCAATCGCGTTGCATTCGCCACAGCGTCCGCAAACGCTGTCGTCGCCTCAGCCAACCGACCCGACGTGGCGTGTTGCACCGCGAGCAACCGCTGTGCACGCAAGAGATCAACGCGCACAGAATCCGGTGCAGTGGCGGTGCCGCTTGCTCGCGCGAGGAGTTCAATCGCGCGCTCAAAGTGCCGCAGGGCAAGGTTCGTTTCGCCGGTCGCGCTCTGCGCCGTTTCGTTTTGCAGTATCGCTAAGCGCAGCCATCCGCTGCCTGCTTCGCCCGCGAGTTCGAGCGTACCTTCGCGGCTCAGTTCGTCGAGGTAGCTTGCTGCGCGTTCAATCAACAGACGACGCGCCGCCGTCGTACCCGGCACATTGCGCAGCGCGGCGTCGACGTCAAAGAGTGCGCCATTAGCGAGAGCACGAACGCGCGCGAAGTGTTGCGATGCGCGCTCCCGCTCCGCATCGGCGACGCGCTCGGCCGCACGCGCGGCAGACGCTTGATGCACTGCGACGGCGGTTGTCAGCGCGAGCGCAAGTCCAGCGAGCGCCGCTGCGCCGACGCCGCCGCGGTGGCGCGAAACGAACTTCGTAGCACGGTACCGCCAACCACCGCCGTACGCCGCGACGGGCTCGTGGTTCACATAGCGCACCACGTCCTGCGCCAATTCCGTAACCGCTGCGTAGCGATCTTTCGGCTGCTTCTGCATTGCGCGGCCCACAATCGCGTCGATGTCGCCTCGAAGCGCTCGTCGCCAGCTGTCCGCTGCAGTACATGCATCCGTCACGTTACTCGAATCATCAAGCAACTGGCTCGGTTGCTGAACCTCGGTCGTCACAATTGCGTGTACGAGCGCCGACGCTGTCGAACCCTTCGTCGCGGACGGCGCGTGAGGCGCGACGCCCACAACTAAGCGATACAGCAACGCGCCCAACGCATACACGTCCGTCGCCGTCGTGCAAGAGTCACCTCGCACTTGCTCGGGGCTCGCCCAGGCGAGCGTGAGTTCCGTGGGCTTCGCGCCGTCGCTGGCAACTGCCTTCGCACCGTCGCCGTCCGCCAACACACGTGCGATGCCAAAGTCCAAGAGTTTCACCTGACCATCCGCAGTCACGACCACGTTGCCGGGTTTGAGATCGCAATGTACGATCAAGTGTTGGTGCGCGTACTGCACGGCGCTGCAAATTTGCTTGAAGACTTCAAGGCGTGCTGTGAGCGATGGTTGCGTGCCGTCGCACCAACGATCAAGCGGCACGCCATCGACGTATTCCATGACCAGATACGGCGCGCCCTCGTCGGTGGTGCCGCCGTCTAAGAGCCGCGCGATGTGCGGGTGATCAAGTCGCGCTAGGAGTTGACGCTCCTCGCGAAAGCGTTGCGCCCGCGCCGCGTCGGTGTGCCCCGTGTGAATGAGTTTGAGCGCGGCGGCGGCCTCGTACTGCCCGTCGGCGCGATGCGCGCGAAATACTGCGCCCATGCCTCCACCTGCAATCGGTGCGTCAATCTGCCAAACCCCGACGCGCCGTCCGATCCAATCGTGTGCATCAATGCGAACCACGTCGCTCTGAGCAGGAGCCCCGGCGAGCCACGCCGTCGCGGGCAACAACGTATCGGAAAGACGCGCGACAGCGAGCAAGGACTCAACCTCGGCGCGCACGCGAGCGTCGCCGCCACAGGTCGTTTCGATGTACGCGCTGCGCGCGTGCTCGTCGCTGATCGCGAGCGCGCCGTCGAGCACGTCGCTCACGCGCGACCACGTCTCGGCATCTAGTCTTTCCGCGCGCGCCGCCATGACATCAAACCTTCGCCCAAGTGATCTTCATGAACATAAAGCGCGCTAAACCAAAATCGGCTCACCGGCATGGGAGCACCTACAGCATGCCGCTTTGGCCATCACGTGCCGCCGCCAACTCACGCAGCAAAAAGAGCCGCGCCGCCGTCCAGTCGCGCTTGACGGTCGCCAGCGAAATACCGAGGTTCGCTGCGATTTCTTCGAGCGACATTGCGGCGAAA
>JAKPSO010000558.1 GCA_029571495.1 Pseudomonadota bacterium | reverse complement strand
CCCTTCTCCTTGCGACCCGCCCCCAGCGCCCGAATATGGCGCAACGTAACCGTCCGCCCGTCCTCCTACACCAGCCGCGACCGCAATGACTCGGCTGGCATTCGCTAGATTGCTTGACGTGCGCCGTCGACTTACGGCTTGCCGCGTTTCGTCGTCCCAGTCATGGACTTGAGCCGGAGAGGTTGCGTCTTCAACGAAGTGCGCCAACTGCGGTTGTCGATGGCCAAACACAACTTCATCACGTTCGATCCAACCCGAAATTCGCAATTTTGCTTCAGACAGGTTTGTCACGTAAATTTTCCAATTGCCGTATGGAGCAGAAACGAGATACTCGTGAGGCAAAGTCGCAGCGACTGCGACCAAGATCATTGGACGCTCTATCGATTGGACGACATTCTTTGAGAAAATCACACCCGCAACGACGCGACCAAGTTTGTCACTAAATACTGCCTCCGGGGAACTTGACGACAGATCGACTGAACGCCCATCCGGAGCAATGATTTTCAGTTGAATGTAGTCGGGTTGCCAGGGCAATCGCCTGCCATCGTCGTCTATCCACTCGGGCCAAAGCTCGGTGTAAGTTTCCGTGACTTTTCCTGGCGGTACTCGCACATAGAAGGAGTCGGTCGCACCCCGGTCAATCGTCTTTTCAGCGTGCGCCTGCGACAACCTTGAATTGCCAGCCGCAACAGTAACTGCCACATAGGGCTCCGATGCCAGTAACTCAGAGAGTGCAGATTCGATTATCGAAGTGCCGTCGTGGGCACCAGCACTTGCTCCCGACGAAATGTTAATAACAACCGGAACAGCCTCTCCATTTTTTGAAACGTACATAGCGCGTGCACGATCTACGATGAAGCGCACGCCGTCGAGCGCACACATCGGCATCCATCGCCCGGACGAATATTCCTTCTGTTCGTCCGGAAGGTCAACGAGGATGATCGGCGCGACACTTGCCGCGTCGGCGATACGATTGGGATGTTTCTCTCCAATTTCGTCGGCACCCGACGGGATCACGCTTCGAGCATCGCGCGAACCGGCAATAGCAGCAAGAACCGCAGCGCCGTGCGACTCGCGACTGCGAATAGCGCGTCTGGCTCCCTTACTGCTTACCAGCGTGGCGTAACAACCTAACTCATCTAAATCAATTTCATCGCGCAATGTCGTTCCGCTGCGAGTTTCGGAATCACTCTCACCGCTTGACCCATTTGCAGCAGAGACACCGTCGCCGCACAGCGGCGATGAAAGCTGCTTCAATCGCATGACATTGTTGAGCTCGTCGCCCCCCAAGATTAGTCCATACCAGCCATCGGATGGCGCGCTCCACAATGACAAGTTATGGTGACTAACTTGGTGCGTCTGATTCCACACAACGGACACGCGAGTTTTCGGTCCCGCGTCGAGACCAGTGTCTTCGCGCCGTACGGTCTCATGTGCGAACGCCGCACCGTCATCGATGACGCCAATCACCACATCCGCGACTTGAGGCGTTACAACGCTAGGATGACTACACTTTGGCGACTTGGCTCCGTTTTGCCGAAGAGCCGAGTCAATTTCAGATTCGCGTCGAACCGATGGATCGTTGTCGTTCTGACGAGAATCGGGCTTTGGTTCACCGCGCTCGAAACCTAGTTGTAGTCGCTTTAGGTGTTTGCACGTTGCCAGCAGATTCATTCGACGGCTGAGTTCATCCTCATTTACATCGCCTTCCGTTTGCGTAAAAAGCGAGGAATGCCGCAATGGGACATCAATGCTCAAGGTGAAAAAATTTAGCGCGCGGGCTTTAGTTTCCTTCGTCCTGATCGCGTTGACGACGTACGCCGGTGGGACTTTTATCCAATGTAGGCCGTCGGCCCACTTGACGAAATCAATAAGATTCCCCTCTGCGATAAAGGAGTATGCGTGCGGCGGTGCAGAATCGCCAGTCGGCACGAACACTCGGTAACCCGTCGCATCATGCCACCACCAGTATGGGTCGATTGGCCGAGTATCGCTGTGAGTATTGTCCGACGGCCCACGACGAATAATTTGCTTGGGGATGTGGGAGTCGTTGTCGCGATCATACGCATTGACGACAACGCTCGTTCCTGAGGTGCCGCTACTTCGCCAATAGGCTTGATCGAGAAGTCTTTTCGAAATAGTCATGCTACTTTCCTTACGCGACGCACACGCAATTTGCGCTCACACACACGACTGACGAGCTTCAAAGATTGGTACTGCCAGAATAAGGACTCTTGTCCACCTGCCAGTACGTTTCGAGGTTCCATTCGCCACAAACGCGCCGGGCAATTGCGCCGAGTATCGATAACTGGCTATACAACCCACGATACGGGTCTGTGCCGTCAATAGGGCCCAGCAATGAATACTGACGTGGCAAGCCACCTGTAAGCCCCGGCGAAATTTCCTCAAAATAGGGAGGCACCTGCCCGCCCCAACCCGGCAGCGCCTCAAACGGGTCGAACCCCAAGTAATATTGCGCGCCGCCCGATACCCCACCCTTAGCAATTTGCATTTTCGCGCCGACAAATCTCCTCGCCGTCCACGTCGGACTATCGTTCTTAAAACCACAACGATAAAGAAAATATTCGGCAAAGGTTTCGCCTACCATGCGGCCCGCGGGATAAAGCAACACTCATTCTGTAATTTCGCGAAATTTCTTTCGTTGCGGGGTGTCGATGTTGTGGATAAGCGGGGGGCCTGGGGATAACTACTTCTGGGTGTTATCAGAGCTCATGGTGAGATAGATTTTTCCGCTGAGCCACTCTTCATCCTGCTCGGACAAGAGCGCGCTGACCAGCCGTAAGCAGCTCTCGGGGTTGGGGAACAAGGTGGCGACCCGGGTGCGCCGTTTAATCTCTTTGTTCAGTCGCTCCAGGCCGTTGGTGGTGCGCATGCGCACCCGGTGAGGCTCCGGTAGCACGAACACAGCAAAGCCCTCTGGCAGGTTCTCCTCAGCCCAACGCGCGAGCATCGGATGCACGCTCTGCCAGTGCTTCACCGCGCTCTTTAATTTCTCGTGGGCCTCGTGGATGTCGCCTGCGGTGAAGATCGCGCGAATCGCGCGCGCCACCGGCTCCCGATCATCAAGACGCGTGACGTACTTGCCCGCGTTCTGTTGCAGGTGAAACTGACAGCGCTGCCATGGCACCGAGGGCAGCACTGCGCGCCGAGCCGCGCGCAGCCCCGCGTGGTCATCGCTGACGATGTACTTCACGCCTGTGAGGCCCCGCGCGGTCAAGCTCTCCAGAAAGGCTCTCCAATGCACTTCTGCCTCCGACAGTGCCACCGAGACGCCCAGCACACGGCGCTTGCCGGTCTCCTCAATACCCAGCGCAATGAGAACGGCGCAGTCGACGACCTGTCCGCCCGTGCGCACCTTCTCGTAGCGCGCATCAAGCACCACGTAGGGCGTTGCTCCCAGCGCCCGATTGCGCCACGCTGTGAGCCCTTCATCGAGCTTGGCCACGCAGCGACTGATCTGGGTGGAGCTTAAATTGATCTCGGGGCCGACGAGCTTCTGTAGCACCGTGATGACTTTGCGACCCGATACACCCTGTACGTACATCTCGGCGAGTGCTAAGTTCATAGCCTGCTCGGAGCGAGAGCCTTTCTCCAGCGCGCTTGGATAGAAGCCGCTGCCACGTACTTGCGGGACGGCAAAGTCAATGGCTCCCAAGCGGGTGAGCATCGTCTTATTCTTGTAGCCGTTGGCGTGATCCACGCGGGCCACATTGCGCTCAAACGGAGCGGCTTTCAAATACGCAGCCCGCTCGATCACACTGGCCTCGTTAACCAGAATGCGCAGCGCTTCGGCGGCACCTTCAAGGCCGTGCTCCAGCAAATGGGTGTACGCCTCATTGAGCGGGTTCTCAGTGTCTGTTCGTAGCATCATGGAGGGGACTCTTTCTGAATCGGGAGTTGCTTCGGGAGGCTGCTGCGCCAATGAAATTCCGTTCCGGAATTCCGGGGAGTGGCTCGCTTCGCTCGCCTTCCGATTAAAAATAATTTACAGAAAGAATGTTGCACTACCGCCCGCGGTACTGTCGACCGGAAAATGTACGCCAGCCACAACACGGTTATCCGCTATCCTCGCCGCCAAACGTTGCAGATGAGTTTCGAGGGTATAGGCTTTGCTGCCCTTTTCGCGCCGACGGTGCTGGCCGCTAAAAAATTGCAGCAAACGAGCGACTAGAAATGCCTCCGCTGCATGCCCACTAGGGAACGCTCCAAATCGCCGAGGGTTGATCACTGGTTGAATGCTAGGTGAGTATGCCGTTGGCCGAGGACACGCCAGCACATGTTTGGCAAACTGGTTTACATGCGATAAGCCTTGCAGCGCGATAGCGAGCAGCTCTAGCGTGTAATGATGGTCTACGGGGTTTAGGTCGACGACACTGGCCCAAAACTGCATCGGAATACCAATCTGGTTGATCAGCTCAGTA
>JAKPSO010000545.1 GCA_029571495.1 Pseudomonadota bacterium | reverse complement strand
CGCATCATCGCGGGGTTGCAAAAATTCTTCAGACGGAGGCATGGCTCGCAGTTCGGCCAAGAATGTCTCCAGCTCATCTTTTTTCGGTTTAGGCTGAATGGTGAGTACGCCGTCACTAGATTTGCTGATCCAAACCTCTTCGGTATCCAGCCGAAACGCTTTGGGCAGGCGAATGGCTTGGCTGTTACCTGTAGTGAAAATTTTGGCGGTGGCAATCACGGCATACCTCGCAAATGTATATACGAAAACATACATACCTTACCACAAAGTAACCCGATCAAATCAAAGCACCGTGTGTCGCTGAGCGCATTGGCACCAGCCACCAAAAGTCGCCAATAAAAAACGGGGCAGAAGCCCCGTTTTTTCGTACGACAGTCGCAGTTATTGCTGCGGCGCGTCGCCTGCTGGCGCTGCAGCGTTAGCCGCAGCGGCCTGCTCTTCGATCAAAGCTTTCATCGAGAGTTTTACGCGGCCTTTGTCGTCGAACCCGAGCACTTTGACCTTAACCGTTTGACCCTCTTTCAGGTAATCGGTCACGGCGTTGACGCGCTCGTTGGCGATTTGGCTGATATGCAACAGTCCATCGCGGCCTGGGAGCAGCTGAATCACCGCACCGAAGTCCATGATGCGAATGATCGGGCCTTCGTAGACTTTACCCACTTCGACTTCTGCGGTGATCGCGTCGATGCGCTTCTTGCATTCTGCGAGATCGTCACCGTTCGGCGAGGCGATCGTGATCGTGCCGTCGTCTTCGATGTTGATTTGGCAACGCGTTTCGTCGGAGAGCGCACGAATGACCGCACCACCTTTGCCGATGACGTCACGAATCTTTTCAGGATTGATCTTGAAGGTCACCATGCGCGGCGCGTAAGCGCTCATCTCGGTGCGCTCATGCGGTACCGCGTCGTGCATGATTTTGAGGATGTGCATGCGCGCTTCGTTAGCCTGTGCCAACGCGACGCCCATGATTTCTTTGGTGATGCCTTGGATTTTGATGTCCATTTGCAGCGCCGTGATGCCGCGATCAGTGCCTGCAACTTTGAAGTCCATATCGCCGAGGTGATCTTCATCACCAAGGATGTCCGTAAGAACAGCAAAGCGATTGCCTTCTTTGATCAGGCCCATCGCGATACCCGCGACGGGTGCCTTTAACGGCACGCCAGCATCCATCAACGCGAGTGCGCCGCCGCATACCGAAGCCATCGACGAAGAGCCGTTGGATTCAGTAATTTCGGAGACGACGCGCATCGAGTACGAGAAGTCTTTCTCGGGCGGCAACACGGCGACGAGCGCGCGCTTGGCGAGGCGACCATGGCCGATTTCGCGACGCTTGGGCGTGCCGACGCGGCCGGTTTCGCCGGTGGCGAACGGCGGCATGTTGTAGTGAAGCATGAAGCGATCGCGGTATTCACCGCCGAGTGCGTCAATGACTTGCTCGTCTTGCTTGGTGCCCAGTGTGGCAACCACCAACGCCTGTGTTTCACCGCGCGTGAAGAGTGCCGAGCCGTGTGTACGTGGCAGCACGCCGGTGCGCACAGAGATCGGGCGCACAGTGCGCGTGTCGCGACCGTCGATGCGTGGCTCGCCGCGCAGAATTTGCTCGCGAACGGTTTTCGCTTCGAGGGCGAACATTTCGTTGCGGATGTTGTTCTTGGTCGCGGAATCAGCATCCGCAGGAATCAACACGGCCTCAGCGGCAGCAGCCACTTCTTTGAGCTTGGCGCTGCGTGCGCTCTTTGATTTGATTTTGTAGGCTTCGTCGTAGCCGGGGCCTGCAACTTCAACGATCTTCGCGACGAGCGCTGGATCTTTCGCCGGTGGCCGCCAATCCCATGCCGGTTTGCCTGCGACTTCGCCGAGCGCGAGGATCATGTCGATAACTGGTTGCTGCTGCGCCTGGCCCCACCAAATCGCTTCGAGCATGACGCTCTCAGGAAGTTCGGTCGCGTCTGACTCGACCATCATCACAGCGGTTTCGGTCGCTGCAACGATGAGATCCATCTCGGACGTTTTGCGCTCAGTCGCTGTCGGGTTCAGGATGTACTGACCGTTGGCATAACCGACGCGAGCGGCACCGATCGGCGCGGCGAAAGGAACGCCGGCAAGATAGAGAGCCGCCGAGGCGCCGATGATGGCTGGAATATCAGAGTCGATCTCCGGGTCAAGCGACATGACCGTCGCGATGACTTGAATTTCGTTATAGAAGCCTTCAGGAAACAGCGGGCGAATCGGGCGATCGATAAGACGCGACGTGAGCGTCTCCTTTTCGCTGGGGCGGCCTTCGCGCTTGAAGAAACCACCAGGAATTTTGCCTGCGGCGTAGGTTTTTTCTTGATAGTCGACCGTTAACGGGAAGAAGTCTTGGCCTTCTTTGACAGACGTCTTCGCAACGGCGGAGACGAGGACGACGGTGTCGCCATAACGAACAAGTACCGCGGCGTCCGCTTGGCGGCCAATTTCGCCGGTCTCAAGCGTGAGGGTGTGTGCGCCATATTGAATGGACTTGGTGGTTGCGGTCAGCATCGGCTGTTACCTTTCTTTTTCATGCGCCTGATAAATGTTTAGGGCGCGATTCATGGGTCGTCGGGAAACTTGGCGTCCGCACCAATCGGCGGAGACTGTCGAAGATTCACT
>JAKPSO010000513.1 GCA_029571495.1 Pseudomonadota bacterium | reverse complement strand
CGTGAATTCGCGTTCGACCGTGTCGTACAGACGCATGCCCTCCGGGTCGAGCGCGTGCGCGCGTAACTTGTACGCACCTGGCAACAAGGCCCAATCGGTGAAAGTGAGCGCAAACTCGAAACTGCCTGACGATACCTCTCGCAGCGGCGTACCGTCGATTTCGGTCGTCGTGCCGTAGATCGGCGTACCGTCCAAACGCACGATGCCGATTGCGACCTGAGGCGTGCGGCCGTCGCGGCTTTTGAGGCGCCCGCGCACGGTCATGCCCGAGGCAGTGACCGTCTCCAGCGTCAAATCCACAACGGCGTATTGCCCCAGCGCGACGGCGCCGTGGTCAACCGCTGCTTGCTTCGCGCCCGCTTGTTTCGCTTCGTGGAACGCCTGATACGCGCTGGCGATGTCGTGCGAAGAGCCGATCATGCGCATACCGCCGTGATCGAGCCACACCGCGCGCTGCGTGAGTTTTTTGACGTGATAGAGCGAGTGCGAGACGAGCAACAATGTGCCGCCGTCTGCGAGGTACTGCTCCATCCACGCGATGCATTTGTTTTGAAACGATTCGTCGCCGACGGCCAGCACTTCGTCAGTAATGAGTAGATCCGGTTTAAGTGCCGTCACCAGCGCGAAACCGAGCCGCACGACCATGCCCGTTGAGTACGTTTTGATCGGCGCGTCAATGTGTTCGCCGATGTCCGCGAAGGCGATGATTTCGTCGAGCTTCGCGTCGAACGCCGCGCCCGTGAGGCCCTGCAGTGCCGCCGCGAGTTTCAAGTTTTCGCGGCCGGAATATTCGGGATGAAAACCCGCGCCGAGTTCGAGCAAGGCGCCGACCGTGCCGATGCGGGTGACGCTTCCGCTCGTCGGCTGCAACACGCCCGCGATGACTTTCAGGAGCGTCGATTTGCCCGCTCCGTTTTCGCCGACGAGCGCGAAGGATTCGCCGCGCCGAACTGAAAAGTCGATGTCGCTCAGCGCCTTGAAGCCGCCTTCCGCGAGCGGTTTCGCGAACAACAATCGCGTGAGCGCCGCGAACCCCGCGCCGTGACGGCCGATGCGCGGAAAGGTCTTGCTGACGTGACTGACGGTGAGCAGGGTTTCGCTCATAAATAGTCATCCACGTGCGGCGCGACGCGATTAAAGAATGCGTAGCCCACGACAGCAATCAGCGCACCACCCGTGACAAGCATCGCGTCCATCGACGTAAAGCCCGCGCCGGCCAGATATGTATCGTGCAGTCGCGCGATGACTTGTGTGAACGGGTTGGCGAGCACCACATGGCGCCATTCGGCGGGAACGGATTCGAGTCCATATTGAATGCCGCACACAAACGAGAGCAGCATGAAGAGCGGCCCGAGCATGCCCTCGACGTCGCGCACCAAGACTTGCGCGGTCGAGACGATCCAGCTGAACCCAACCGCTGCTAAGAAAAGCGCGATCCACGCAGGCAACGAAAACATAACGCCGCTCAGGTGAACCGGAAAACCCAACACCTTGAACAAAAGCACGATCACCGTGAGCGCAAGCCAGTTGAGCGCAAACGTCACCACCACGGCGGAGAGCGGCACGAAGGCGCGCGGCAACGCGGTTCGTGTGATGAGCGCCGCTTGCGCGATCAGACTTGATGCCGCGCGCGTGACGCTCTCGGCAAACGCAAGCCACGGCCAGAGCCCGACAGCAAGGTACGCCACGAAGCTGTCGCCATACTTCGCGGGCACGGGCGAGCGCATGAACAAGCCAAACACCAACGCGTAGACGCCAAGCGTAAGCAGCGGCTGCGCGAGCCACCACACCGGCGAGAGCACGCCGCCGAGAAAGCGATTCTTGAGTTCGCGTTCAACCAGTGGCCGAAAGAGTGGATTGAATGTCATGCTGCCAAGACTGCGCGCACTTCATTGGCGAGCGTTTGGTTAGCCGCCGCGACCAGCGTGCCGTCGCTCGAAATCGTCAGAGGAGCGCCGCGCCAGTCGGTGGCAACGCCGCCCGCTTCGACGATAGGATTGACGAGTGCCGC
>JAKPSO010000490.1 GCA_029571495.1 Pseudomonadota bacterium | reverse complement strand
GGTGACAACGCCCATCGTTTTTGAGCGCTCCATCGCAACGTCAATCGCGCGGTTCATGAGCCACAGGCCTGGCAGATAACCGCCGTCCCACACGACTGTCGTACCGAAATCCTTTAATACTTTTGGCTCACCGCGCGTTTGCAGCCCGCCGGTTTTGATGTCGGCCAAGTAGAGCGGCGAAATCGCGAGCCCATGTGTGCGGCGTCCCATCATGTCCGTTAGGATCAGGAGTCGCGCCACGCAGTCGGCCTTGTCGGCATCCATGCCTGCGGCTTTGAACAATGCGCTGGTGAAATCGGTGAGCTGCGAGACGGAAAATTTCTTCGCAACGGTGGGAGCGGTCATGGTGTGCCTCGGAAATCTAGAGGTGTCTTGGTCTTCGGCCGATTATCGACGACGCGCCTGTCGCATTGCGCTACGCTTGCGTTTTCGATCTGTTCATCTTGCCCATCATGAAACTTCGCTCGCTCATTTTCGCGCTGGTAGCTGCGGCCACTGTCGTCGCTGCGCCGCTGGCGTCGGCCCAATCCTGGCCCACCAAGCCCGTGCGCATCGTCGTGCCCGCGCCCGCCGGATCGTCGCTTGATTTTGTGGCGCGTGTCTTGGGCGACAAACTCAAAGACAAGTGGGGCCAAGCCGTTGTTGTCGATCCGAAACCGGGCGCGGGTGGCATGATCGGCGTGGATGTGGCCGCGAAGTCCACCGACAACCACACACTCGTGATCGGCTTTCCGGGGCCGACGGCGTATGGGCCATTTCTCTACAAAAAAATGCCGTATGACACGGTGAAAGACTTGGTGCCTATCGTCGTCACGTCGACGCAGCCCAACGTGCTCGCTGTGAACGCGGCGCTGCCGATCAAGAACGTCGCCGAACTCGTCGCGTACGCCAAAGCACACCCCGGCAAGCTTTCCTACGCGAGCGTCGGCAACGGTTCGTCGTCGCACCTCGCGATGGAGCTCTTCAAGTCCGAAGCCGGCATTGACGCGCAACACATTCCGTTCAACGGCTCGCCGCCCGCTGCGCTCTCCACCGCAAACGGCGACACTCAGATGCTCTTCGCGGTAGCGTCGGGCATCGCGCCGCACGTGCAAAGCGGCAAGATTCGCCAGATCGCAGTGACCAGCAGCGGCCGCTTTGATTCGTTGAAGGAATTGCCGAGCATCGCGGAGAGTGGCGTGAAGGGGTTTGAGGCCGTCGCGTGGAACGGCTTGTTCGGCCCGTCCTCCATGCCCGCCGACATCGTGAACAAAATCAACGCCGACGTCAGCGCCGTACTCGCCGACCCTGAGATTAAGGATCGCTTGGTCAAAGCTGGCATGGCCCCAGGTGGCGGCAGCCCCGCATCGTTCAAAGCAATGCTCGACGCCGACATGAAAAAGTGGGGCGGGATCATTAAGCGGTTGGGCGTACAGCTTGACTAGTTGAACGACCGTTGGGTGGCGCTTTTAGCTCCATTTTTAAACAAGTCGACAAATAAAAAATTGTGCGTGAAAACGCCGTCTGCCTGTCGTTAGCGACGGAAAGTCAATTCGCATGAAAGTTGGCGAAATCCGCGAACTGGATCCGGGCGACTGCACCACGGTGAAGGAGTTTCTCAAGACGAAACGCGCCTCGTCGATGTTCTTGCTTTCGAACCTCGCGACCAGCGGAATCGTCGATGGCGATCAACCGTTTCAAGGCGCGTACGCCGGAGTCTTCGAGGACGGCGCACTGTGCGGTGTGCTCGCGCATTACTGGAACGGCAACCTCATGCCGCAAGCGGCGGTCCCTCATCTGCCCGAACTACTGCGCGTTGTGCTCACGGCGTCGTCGCGGCCGATCAAAGGCATGGTCGGTTTGTTGTCACAGTGCGAAGTGCTGATTGCCTCGTTAGGTATTCCGGCGGGCGACTTCCAACTTTTCGAGCGCGAGCGCCTTTATCGCCTGAGTGCGGATTCGTTGGTGATTCCGCCTAGCGCAGGGCGTGTGCGGCGGGCGCGTCCGGCGGATGTGGAAGGGCTCGTTTCTCTATACACCGCCTACAACGTCGAGGCGTTAAACGAATCGGCAGACGAGGCACTCGCTTCGGCCTCACGGGACGTCGAGCGTCGCCTAGCGAGTGCGACGCAATGGGTGTTGCCGGACCAAGTCACCGGCGCAATTGTTTCAGCGTGCACGTTCAACGCGACGTCGATGCCTGTGGTGCAAATCGGCGGTGTCTACACACCGTTCGCGCTGCGTGGGAAAGGGTACGCGCAAGCGTGCGTTGCGGGAGCGTTGATGCAGGCGTTCAACGACGGGTTCGCTGAGGCAGTTTTGTTTACCGGCAAAGAAAACGTGCCTGCGTGGCGAGCATACGAGGCGATTGGCTTTCGCGCGAACGACGAGTTTTGTGTTGCGCTGTTGGCGCAGCCTTGGCGGGCTGCCAGCTAGCGCACAAAAGAAAAAGCCCGCGCGGCAAGCCGGGCGGGCTGGAGGGACTTCGTGATCGTCTCGGCTTTACCCAACGGGGGACGTTGAGTTTCCGGGAGGAGGGCGGACAATCATCGAGTCGACGTCGGGGGAGACACGTGTAGCGTCTCATGACGAAGGGTGTCGCGGTCCCACCTGGTTAGGCAGGATCGGCACGATCCCGTATGGGCACTTCTATAAATTCGTTTGTCGGGCGAACCGCGGCGTTGCGGAGTGCTCGCAATCCTCATGTACCGAACGTACATTCCGGTTGCTGCGCGCCCCGCGCCTTGCGCTTCATCCCGAAAAACAAATTTCTAGAAGCGCCCATGTCTACAGCAATCTCGCTCGGCTGGTTTCCAGCTCAAGCGAGTTGCCGCTTTGAATTACTTACGCTTAGGAGCAGCTTTAGCAGCAGCTTTGACTTGCGAACCAGCGTATTCGACGCCTTCTTTCGTTGCCTTAGCAACGGGTTCGAAAGCGGCCA
>JAKPSO010000477.1 GCA_029571495.1 Pseudomonadota bacterium | reverse complement strand
AGCAGGCGTGACACGCTGTGAGCTTTGTTTGATGACACGCTCAACGACGCCTTTGTCGTAGGTTGGTTTGCTGCGGGTAATGCGCACTTCCACCGTCTCGCCCGTCAATCCGCCCTCGACAAACACCGTCTTACCGTCATTGCGGGCGATGCCCTGCCCCTCGTGGTCAATGGATTCAATGGTGAGCGTCAACAAATCGGGCATGGAGAACTTCAAAACGTGAAAGTTGCGGCGCACGAAAACAGGCGCCACGCGAAGGGTCAGCCATTTTATGGGGCACGGACACCTAAAATCGGCAGCTATGCCTTTGATCCTCGCCATTGAATCGTCATCACACGTCGGAGCGATCGCGCTCGTGCGTGTCGGCGACGCGTCGGGCGCGAGCTACGGCGAAGTCGTCCGCAACGAAATCAAACTGTCCGGTTGGACGCTTCCTGCAGTGCAACGGGTACTCGCAGAGGCGAAGATTCGCAACGAAGAAATCGACGCCGTCGCATTCGGCGCAGGTCCTGGATCGTTCTCCGGCGTACGCACTGCGTGCGCCACCGCACAAGCGCTCGCGTACGCGTGGCGCAAGCCGTTGATCAGCGTTGACTCGCTTGAGGCCCTTGCCGAAGCGTCGCAGTTGCCGCGCGTCAGCATAGTGATCGACGCCCGTATGCAAGAAGTCTATTCAGCGTCGTTCGTACGCGATGACTCAGCGGCGCTGCGCCGATTGTCCAAAACAACCGTGATCACGCGTACCAGTATTCGCGTCCAAGATGGTTGCGTAGCGCTGGGCTCCGGCGCGTACCTCCTCCCGCAGCTTGAAGGCAACGCCGTCGCCTCGCCAGAGCAAACAGCCTTCGCAGAGGCGAATTGGGCACTTGGCGTCGCTCGTGTCGCGGCGCGCAGGTTGGCGCTCGGACACGTCACGCCTGCAACGAGTGCAGAGCCGTTTTATGTACGCAACAACGTCGCACAAACCGAAGCCGAACGCGCCGCGGTTGCGACACGATAGCGACGACCGTGATGCGCCACTTAAGCTTCTCCACCGCCACGATCGAACTGCTTCACATCGATGATTTGCCTGCAGTGCTCGACATCGAGCGACGAAGCAATTCGCATCCTTGGACCGAGCGCAATTTTCAAGACGCGCTCACCTCGGGCTACTTGTGTCTCGTCGCGCGTGGCGAAACAGGTGTTTGCGGTTTTGCGATCGCGCGGCTGCTACTTGATGAGGCCGAATTGCTGCTGATCGCGGTGTCTCCTGAATGTCGGCGGCAGGGTGTCGCCGCTTTACTTTGGAATGAAATGAGCGAACGCCTACACAACAACGGCGCGCGCGTGTTGCACCTTGAAGTTCGCGAGAGTAATGCCAGCGCACAAGCGTTTTATGTGTCGCGCGGGCTTGCACAAAGTGGACGTCGCAAACGCTACTACCCGAGTGGAGCGCATGGGGCTGAACGCGAAGATGCCATCCTCATGCAAGGAGCGATGTCCCAATGACCGCACGCGACGTCATTCTGCGCGAAATGGGGCTTACGCCAGTGTGGCGGACGCGGTCAAACGACGCGGTCGTAACAACGGGCGAAGCCGCATCGGTCACAACAGCGATTCCCACGGCGAGCGCGCCACCGGTTGCGCTCGCGGAAACCCTAGAAGCACGCAGTGCCGCGATCGCGAACATGTCATGGAGCGATTTGCGTGACAGCATCGCTAGTTGCAGCGCATGTTCGCTGTCTAAGACGCGAACACATACCGTGCCGGGCGTTGGCGACCTCGCACCATCGTGGATGGTCATTGGCGAAGCGCCGGGAGAAAACGAAGACAAGCAAGGCGAGCCCTTCGTCGGAAAAGCGGGCCAACTATTGGACGCGATGCTCTCCGCCGTGGGGAAAAAGCGGGGCGACGGCGTATTCATCGCCAACGTCATCAAATGTCGCCCACCGGGCAATCGCAATCCCGAACCGAGCGAGATCGCCGCATGCGCGCCGTATCTCAAGCGTCAAATCGCACTCGCTTCGCCGAAGCTCCTGCTCGCTGCGGGCAAATTTGCCGCTCAGACTTTGCTGAATCGTGATGACACAGTAGGCGCGATGCGCGCCACCGGTGGCTCGTACGAAGGCGTGCCTGTTGTGGTCACCTACCATCCTTCTTACCTCCTACGCAGCCCGCTTGAAAAGGCAAAAGCGTGGGAAGACCTGATAAAAGCTCGATCAATCGTTCCCTAAAGCGATGGCCCCTTGAAATCTGTTGGCGGCGGGGGCATATTGCGTCCATCGAAACCTATGCGCTCATCCACCCACGCTGCGAGCGCCAGCGGAGGAAATACACAATGAAACGAATCTTTCTGGCGTTTGCTGCATTCACTGCTGCCCTCGGACTCTCTGGCTGTGGCTACAACGACATGGCACAGGGCGATCAAACGATCAAAGCGGCGTGGGCTGAAGTGCTCAATCAATATCAACGTCGTTCCGACCTCGTACCTAACTTGGTCAACACCGTCAAGGGCTACGCTGCTCAAGAGCAGGACACGCTGACCAAAGTGATTGAAGCGCGCTCCAAAGCGACAAGCATTCAAGCCACGCCGGAACTCGTGAACGACCCGGAAGCGTTCAAGAAATTCATCGCCGCGCAAGGCCAACTGCAAGGCGCGCTGAGCCGCTTGCTCGCTGTTTCGGAAAACTATCCGAACCTCAAGAGCGACGCGCTATTCCGCGACCTCACCGCACAGCTCGAAGGCACTGAAAATCGCATCACCGTCGCGCGCAACCGTTACATCAAAGCGATTCAGGGCTACAACAACACAGTTGTCTCGTTCCCGACAAACCTGATGGCCATGCTGTTTGGTTTCAAAGAAAAACCACAATTCGCGGTTGAGAACGAAGCAGAAATCAAGACCGCGCCAAAGGTTGATTTCAACAAGCCCGCCGTTCCAGCCAAACCGTAACTCCGCGAGGCGGGCGCAGCCCGCCTCATCCTCTCCGCCGATAGCGTGCACATCTCACATCCCCTAAGTTCAGGCATCTATGCGGCTCCCCTTGTCCATCCATTGGCCTGACACCACGCACCGCACAAACCGTGCGGTGCCATGGTTGGTAGCGCTCGTGTTCGCCGCGATTGCGACGCTGACGAGCGCATTCGCGCAAGATCTCGCACCAATTCCCGCGCTCGTCTCTCGCGTTACCGACACAACGGGCACGCTCGGCGCTTCGGCGAAGCAATCGCTCGACGCCAAACTGCAAGCATTCGAGCAAGCCACTGGCGGGCAGCTTGCTGTTCTCGTCGTGAAGACCGCCGAACCGGAAACAATTGACCAGTACGGCATTCGTGTCGGCGAAGCATGGAAGATCGGCAAAAAGGGCAAAGACACCGGCGCGATTTTGATCGTTGCGATGAAAGAGAAGAAGCTGCGCATCGAAGTGGGCTACGGCTGGGAAGGCGCGCTCCCGGACGTCGAAGCCAAACGCATCATCCGCGAAACGATTACGCCGTTCTTCAAGCAAGGACAATTCGCGCAAGGCATCGACGCAGGCATCGACAAGATTCAGCTCGCCGTATCGAAAGACGTCAAGGCCGCGAGCAACACCGTCGACGAAAAAGGGCAATGGGCGCAAAGCCACAACCCAAGCGCGGCGGACGCCACCGCCGAGTCGCTGCTCGGCCTCGCACCCGTGCTGCTGGGACTTGTCGCCGTACTTTCTTTCATCCTGCCCGCGCTTCTCGTCGGTTTGATCGCGGGCGGCGGTGCATTTTTCTTCACCAACTCGTTGCCAGCGGCTGGCATCGCGGCTTTCGCAGGTTTTGTGGGCGCCAGTATCTTGAAGGGTCTGTTCGGCTCGTTGCGTAGCGCACCGCTCGGCGGCAATCGCGTCTATCGAAGCTCCGGTGGTTGGGGCGGTGGCGGCTGGGGCGGCGGCGGTTGGTCCTCCGGTGGCGGCGGTGGTGGGGGCGGTGGATTTTCTGGCGGTGGCGGCGGCTTCGGCGGCGGCGGTGCATCCGGTGGCTGGGGAGACGGCGAATGAAAAATCGCACGCTCGCTCATGCGTTCACCACGCGCCGCTCGGTTCGCAAGGCCCTCCCTGAAACCAGCTTCGACAATCTCGAAAAGTCCATCGGTATGGCCGAACGGGGCTCCAGTGGACAGATTCGCTTGGTGATCGAAGCCAATTGGCCGCTCATGCACGTCAAGCAAGCCAACGTGCGCTCGCGCGCGGTTGAATGGTTCTCGCAGCTTCATGTCTGGGACACCGAATACAACAACGGCGTGCTGATCTATCTGCTGTTCGCTGAACGGCGCGTAGAAATTGTGGCAGACCGTGGTGCCGCTCGCTGCACGCCGCAAGCGCAGTGGGATGCAATCTGCCGGAGCATGGAAACACACTTTGCTCGCGGCGAATTTGAGGCAGGACTCACCGAGGGAATCAACGCCATCGGCGATCTGCTGCGGTCTCACTTCGCCGCTGACATGCACCGCAACGAGCAATCGGATCGTCCAGTGCTGGCCTGATCGGCTCTGAAGTCGCCATGAAAAGAATCGCGCTTATCCATGCGCTGCAGCACTCCATCGAGCCCATCAACAGCGCTTTCGCACGCGACTGGCCGGAAGCCGTGCGCGTCAACCTTCTTGACGACAGCCTATCTGCCGACCTTTCGCGCAGCGGTGGAGTGCTCGATGCAGCCATGCACACGCGGTTCGAGATCATCGCTGATTACGCCGTGGCAACGGGAGCGGACGGCATCTTGTTCACCTGCTCGGCGTTCGGTTCGTGCATCGAGCGCGTTGCGGCGAAACACTCGTCGATTCCGGTCCTCAAGCCCAACGAAGC
>JAKPSO010000463.1 GCA_029571495.1 Pseudomonadota bacterium | reverse complement strand
GATACGTGCAGCCGTTGCGAACCTTGAGCCCGAGCGATGCGATCTTGGCCTCTGTCGATCGCGCCTGACGAACATAAACGCCCGGCGCGTCGCGTTTGCCGTAGCCTTCGATGCCATAACTCGCGAGGAGCGCGGTTACGCCGTTCTCGATACGCATGACCAGCTCACGGACGCCGTAACCGGCACGCTTAAGGTCGAACATGACGTAGACGAGTGGTTGACCCGGACCGTGATAAGTGATCTGGCCACCGCGATCCGTCTTGACGACGGGAATGTGGGTCGGGTTGAACAGTAAGTGCTCTTCCCGCCCCGCGATCCCTTGCGTAAATACGGGCGCGTGCTCAACAACCCACAACTCGTCTTCACTGTCTTTGTTGCGCGCATCGGTGAAGGCGCGCATCTCGGCCCACGTGGCTTCGTAGTCAACGCGTCCGAGCAAGCGAGTCTTCATGCGCGAAAGGTTAGAGCGCCCAGACGATGTGCGGGTGCGCGGTCAGATCTTGATAGAGCGCGTCGAGTTGCGGTTTCGAGCGCGCCGTAAAACTCACAGACACCGCGAGGTATTTTCCGCCCTTCGACTCGCGCACGGTCAGCGTCGTGGCGTCAAAGTCTTCAACGTGACGGCGCACAATATCGATCACGGTCGCTTCGAGTTCAACCGAATTCTTGCCGGCAACTTTGAGAGGGTATTCGGTGGGAAATTCGAAGAGCGTGTCTTTGTACGATGCGACCCCGCTCGGAGCCTTGGCTCCGTCTGCCGCCGCGGGGGTTTGCTTGTTTGAAGAGTCACTCATCATGCGCCCTCAATGTGTTGAATCTCTGTCAGTTGGGGCGGCCGCGGCATGAATCAACCGTTCAAATCCGCTTGAATCAGCGCAAACATTTTCTTGAACATCGGACCCGGCTTGCCTTTATGCGCCGCGTTCCCGATGGGTTTGTCATCAAGCGTCGTGATAGCGAGGACACCTTTGCTCGATGACGACAGCCACATCTCGTCCGCCGTCCACATCTCGGCCTCGGAAACGGGACGCACCACGAGCGTCATGCCGGCTTTCGCCGCGAGGTCGAACACGGCGTCGAGCGTGATGCCACCCAAAATGTGATTGTCCTTAGGGGCCGACACGATGGTGTCACCGAAGACGCAAAAAACGTTGGACGCCGCGGCTTCCGTTAGGAAGCCATCGCGCAACATCACAACTTCTGCGCCGCCCTGTTCGCTCGCGTGTTGCTTCGCGAGCACGTTGCCCAACAGCGAAATGCTCTTGATGTGGCAGCGATGCCAACGTGTGTCTGGGAATGTGTAGCAGGGCACGCCGTTGTCGATCTGTTCCTGCGTGAGCTTCGGCAGCGGGTTTGACATCATAAAGACCGTGGGCTCGACGCCCACCGGAAAGCTGTGATCTCGCTTCGCAACGCCGCGCGTAATCTGCCAATACACGCCCTGATCGTGCGTGCCGTTCTTGGCGACGATTTCGTGAACGAGCTTCGTCCATTCGGCGTTCGTATACGGATTCTTCAGCCCAATCTCTTTGCACGAATTGTTCAAACGAACGAGATGCGGCTCTAAGCGATAGGGCTTACCGTTAATGACAGGAACGTATTCGTATACGCCATCACCGTAAATAAAACCACGATCCAGCACGCTGATCTTGGCCTCTTCAATGGGCATCCATGCCCCATTCAAAAAAATCATCAAAACAGTCCTTTAAACCACAGCACCACCGAGTGCCACGCACGCTTCCAGATCGAAGCGGAAAACGCCGGCTCCATCGCCACCACATCACGTTCGTACACCACGCTGCCCGCGCGTTTTAAGATAAGCGTACCCACTTTGTCGCCCGCCAAAATCGGTGCAATCTTGCGCTGGTCGAGCTTCAGTTCACTTGTGATCTCGTCCACTTTTCCGGCAGTGGTCACAGCGGTCACGTCATCGTTGAACCCAACGGGAATCGTGTCGACGCCGGCCTTCCACACACGAAGCGTGGCAATCGCCTTTTTCGCTTCGTAGAGCCGCTTTCCTTCATACGCAGTAAAAGCCCAGTCAATGAGTTTTCTCGATTCTCCGATGCGAGCAGCGTCGTTTGGCGCGCCGAGTAAGACCGTTAGCAGCTTGCGCGGGGGTCGATTCACAGAGGAAATCAAACACCAACCCGCCGCGTCGGTGTGGCCCGTCTTCAGGCCATCAACGGTCGGATCAAGAAAAAGAAGCCGGTTGCGATTTTCTTGCGTGATTTGGTTGTAGGTAAAGGTCTTCTCGGCGTAGAAGCGCGTGTACTGCGGAAAGTCGCGCATCAACGCGAGCGAAAGCACCGCCAGATCATGCGCCGTCGAATAATGTCCCTGCGCCGGTAGTCCCGTCGGGTTCAGGAACTGCGTGTCGTTCATTCCCAGACGCTTGGCTTCACGATTCATCGCGTTGACGAAGGACGACTCGGCGCCACTGACCGCGATCGCGAGCGTGATCGCCGCGTCGTTGCCCGACTGAATGATCAAGCCGCGCAGCAACTCCTCGGTGGTAATCGATTTGCCCGGCTGAATAAACATGCGCGAGCCCTCGGCTTTCCAGGCGCGCTCCGAGACGTGCACAGTTTGGCTCAGGCTTAAACGCTTTTGATTGAGCGCGTCGAAGACCAAGTACGCGGTCATCAATTTCGTGAGCGAAGCCGGTTCGCGGCGCTCACGCGTGTTGCGTTCCGCGAGCACTTGGCCGCTCGTGGCCTCAACGACCAAATAGGCGCTCGCGTTAACCTCCGGGGCTGCGGGCGCGGTCACCAGCGGTACCGCCACGCGCGATGGAACGGCCACGCTTGCCGGTGTCTGCGCGTATGAAGAGCTAACCAGCGAGGATGTCAGCACGACACACGCGGTCATCACGCCGCTGGCGATTGAATGAAATTTCACGAGGTCCGGATGAAAAGCGAAGCAGAGACCAATTTTACGAGGCGCGACTCAATGTTGGCCGATAAACGCGTAGTCGACTTCTGGTTTGACGCCAGCGATGATGTCAGCCAACGCGCGCGCCGAACCCGGCCCTTCGGTCCAACCGAGCGTGCCGTGTCCCGTGTTGAGGTATAGGTTCTTGAGCGAAGATTGGCCGATGATGGGCAGGTTAGACGGTGTCGCTGGTCGCAAACCGGTCCAGTATTCGACCGTGCCCCAGTCGCACAAATCAGGAAAGTGATGTTTCGCGCGTCGCGTAAGCGCCTCACAGCGAACCGCATTGAGCGTTGTATCAAAGCCGTTGAGTTCGGCCGTGCCCGCGATGCGTAGGCGTTGGCCGATGGTCGAAAACACGATCTTGACTTCATCGTCTGTGATGCTGCCCTTGGGCGCGGCGGTGGGCTTAACGATAGGCAATGTGGCGCTGTAGCCCTTGGCCGGATAGATCAACGCATCGACCCCTGCGCCACGAAGCAACGCTGACGAATACGAGCCGAGCGCGACGACATACGCATCCGCTCGGAGCGTTTCGTCCGCGCCGTCGCCTTGGGCAACGACGACACCACTGACTTCACCGCCCGCGCGTTCGATGCGCTTAATCGTCGTGTTGTACCGAAACTCAACGCCCATCGCAACGGCACGTTCGGCCATAGCGATCGTAAATTTGTATGCGTCCCCGGATTCGTCATTCGGTGCGTAAATCGCGCCCGCTAGCGTCGGTGCCGTGTGCGCCAAGGCGGGCTCGATGCGTACGGCCTCCGCGACCGAGAGCACGTCGCGGCGCTCGCCGTTGCGAATCAGAAGTTGCGCGGCCTCGGCGGCGTCATTGAAGCTCTTGGCGTCCGAGTGGATCATCATGATGCCGGCCTCGGCGTGGTCGTATTCGATGTTGGTTTCTTTGCGCAACATCTGAAGCGTGCGTCGGCTGTATTCGGAGAGCCGCATCGCCTGCAGCGTGTTGTGCTCCGCGCGACTAGGCAAGCATTCATACAGAAAGCGCAGTCCCCAGCGCCATTGATTGATGTCAGCCTTCAGGCGAAAGAGCAGCGGCGCATCTTCTTTGCCGAGCCACTTCAAAATTTTGAACGGTGCATGCGGGCTCGCCCACGGGTCGGATTGACTCACCGAAATTTGGCTGCCATTGGCAAAACTGGTCTCCAATGCCGGACCGGGCTGGCGATCAATGACCGTCACGTCAAAGCCGCGCTGACGCAAAAAATAAGCAGTGTGGACGCCGAGGATGCCAGCGCCGAGAACGAGTACGCGTTTCATGGATGTTGAATCGTGGAGCTATCGCTTGTGGCGATCGATTCGGCGAATGTTAGGCAGATGCGTCAGCAATTGCGAGGCGATATGCGAAACGCGCATGAAAAGTCACCGTCGCCGCGCTCACCGAGCGCCGATAGCTGGGACCTTATGCAATTTCCAAAACACCCGCAGCCCCAGCAACATGGCGATGAGCACAGCATAGATGATCGGTTGCGTCAGGTCTCGTTTCACGAGCCACCAATAGTGAATCACTGCCAACACCGCGATCGCGTATACGGCATAGTGAATGCGCTGCCAGCGGGCTGCGCCGAGCTTCTTGATCATGGCGTTGTTCGACGTGACCGCGAGCGGAATCAGGAGCACAAATGCCGCAAAGCCCACGGTGATGAAAGGGCGCTTCACGATGTCTTTAACGATGTCGCTGAAGTCGAAAAAGCGATCAAACCAGATGTAAGTCGTGAAGTGCAGTGCGGCGTAGAAGAACGCGACGAGACCGGCCGAGCGACGCAGGCGTAACAGCCACGGCCAGTTGAGGAGCTTCCGCAAAGGTGTAATTGAGAGCGTGATCACGATGCCGACGAGCGTCCAAGTGCCCGTTGAGCGCGTGATGAATTCGATGGGATTCGCACCCAATGAGTTCATGAAGAACCCTGCGACCAATCGTGCCAGCGGCAGCATCGCAACGGAGACGAACGCCCATTTGACGCGCGTGACTGCGCTGCTGCTTGGGTTGCGCCACGTGCGCGCGGGTTGCGCTGCTGAGGTCAATGAAACAGCCACGTATTGAGCAGTCGTCCTGGCATGAAGGTGAAAGCGCCCGCGATAAGAATGCCGCCGACGTAGAGGCCAATCATGGTGTTGCGGTGTGCCATAACGTCGTGGCGCTTCGCCGCGAGGTAAGCGCGTGGTACGGAGGTCAACACCAACACGCTGAACAAATGAATGAACCCAAAGTGACCTAACAAACTTGGCCCAACAATCGCGGGCATGAACAACGTGGTGACCGCCGTTGCGAGCATCAGCAGCATGTATGTCTTGCCGAGAGCGCGGTGCAACGGCGACCCTTTGCGTGCAAACATCATGTAGGTGCCGATCACAAACGCGGGCACGATCGTGGCGAGGTGTGCGTATGCGAGCGGCAGGTAGACGTGCTGGTAGGTGTCAGGGCTCATAAGATTAAGCGTGTGTGTTGCGATGGCTTGATTTGAGCGAAGGCGAAGCTGGGACACAACACTCGCGCGACGATTGGTCACTGCGCATCGCGAAAGGTGCGCCATCGCGCGTGAACTGCAACGGGACCTTCCGCGAAGACCGCGCTCTAAAAATACTTCTTCAGGTCCATGCCTGCATACATTGACGCGACTTGATCGGCGTAACCGTTGAACATGAGTGTCTTGCGTTTGCTAAATTCACCGAGGCGACGTTCGGTCGCCTGACTCCACCGTGGATGATCGACGGTTGGGTTGACGTTTGAGTAGAAGCCGTATTCGCTGGGACCGGCCTTGACCCAAGCAGTGCGGGGCTCCTTTTCGACAAAGCGAATCTTGACGATGGACTTGCCGCCTTTGAAGCCGTACTTCCACGGGATCGTCATGCGAATCGGCGCGCCGTTTTGATTCGGCAACATCTCACCGAACGCACCCAGCGTCAAGAGCGTCAGCGGATGCATCGCTTCGTCCATGCGAAGCCCCTCGACGTACGGCCAGTCGAGTGCGCCACTGCGCAGGCCGGGCATTTGCGCCTTGTCCGCGAGCGTCACGAACTCGACAAACTTGGCATTGCCTTTCGGTTGCACTTGGTTGATGAGCGCCGAGAGCGGGAAGCCCACCCATGGCACAACCATCGACCACGCTTCGACGCAGCGAAAGCGGTAAATACGCTCTTCGAGTGGTGCGAGTTTGTACAGCTCGTCGATGTCAAAGACTTTCGGCTTCAGCACCTCGCCCTCAACCGCGACCGTCCACGGGCGCGTCTTGAGCGATTTTGCGTACGCAGGCGGGTCGGTTTTGTCGGTGCCGAATTCGTAGAAGTTGCAGTAGTTTTTGAATTCGTCGAATTTGTTGATCTTGTCGTCAGGCAACGCAAACGCCGGGTTGGGCTTCACGCCAGCGAGCCGCGCACCTTGTGCTTGGGCCGTACCTGCGGTGATCGTCGGAAGGCCTGCAATAAGCCCTAACGAGGCTGCTTGCTTGATCCAATCACGGCGTGCATTGAATTGCGCCTGGGAAGTGATTTCTGAAGGCAAAATGTCGGCGGAGCGTTTAATCAGCATGACGAATCCTTTTCAATTTGCACCGACTAGTCGGGCGAAGGGGTTGTGCGTCAGTCGTCTCATTGAGGAGGAACCTTTCATGCGACTTATTTCTATGCGCGTCACGATGAGCGTGATCGCTCGCGGCGTGGCGACGAGTTTAGTAATTTCTGCTATGAGTGGCGCGGCCCATGCCGAAAAAGCGCCGCCAGAGCGTGCGCAGATGTTCGACTACGTGAAGTCAGCATCCGTTCCGGCCAATGCCGGTGGCGTGTTTCGAAAGAACGGATGTTGTGATGTCACCGAATGGAAACTGACCCGTACAACGGGCGGCGAGATCGAAGTGACAGTGGTTGCGCCAGTTGGCAAGGGCAAAGCGAAGCATCCGACCGTGCTGTGGCTGCACCGCGAAGGCGCGGAGGTTAAGCGAGCGATGTTTGTGCAGGAGGCCGAAGCGTTGGCCGCCAGCGGTATTGCGTCGCTGCTCGTTGAGTTGCCGTTCAAGCAGCCGTTTGTGCATCGCGGCAGCAACAACGAGGGTGATGCCGACGTGATTCGCAACGCGGTGATGGACGCCCGCCGTGCGATGGATTGGGCGGGTGCGCGGCCGGAATTCAATATCGACAAACTGGCCGTCGTCGGGCATCGTTACGGCGCGTGGGCCGCGGCGCTGTTGACGGCAGTAGACAAGCGCGTCGACGCAGCCGTGCTCATGAGCCCGCCGGGCAAGCCGAGCGGTTGGCTGCAGGTGACCGAACAGCCGCGCGCGAAACAATTCCGCGAAGGTTTCGACAAAGACGCGTGGATCGCGTACTTGACGGCCATCGAGCCGCTCGATCCGGAAAAGTGGGTGGGCTTCGCTGCGCCCGCGAAACTGCACTTTCAATTTGCGAGCAGCGACGCATGGGTGCAGACGCTTGAGCAGGTGGATTTGTATCGCGCGGCGTCGCAGCCGAAATCACGCTTGATGTTCGAGTCCGACGAAATGCTCAACGACGAGGCGCGCAAGGATCGGCAGGCGTGGTTGCGTAAAGTTTTGCTGGGTAAGTAACAGCTCTTTAGCTATAACGACTGATAGACGGTCGTTATATGCCATTTTTTCGCTTAGTCGACATTATAATTTTTCGCGCGCTATCTCCCTGCCAGTAGTCTTTAGCGCGGAAAAGCTGATACGTCCTTCACCCAACGGGCGCCCAGGTACCGGTGTCACGGTCGGGCGACGGCCAATGAACGATAATTGCACTTGAAGTCGGCTGGGCGGTCGCCGGTCACGCAAGTGACGGGAGGAAGGTCCGGGCTCCGAAGAGCAGGGTAACGGCTAACGGCCGTCCGTCGTGAGGCGAGGACTAGGGCCACAGAGACGAGCGTATTCAGTTACGGTGAAACGCGGCAACCTCTACCCGGAGCAATATCAAATAGGCATGCGTAGTGAGTGGGTAACCGCTCACCCAAGGCGGCTCGTTGGAGCATGCGGGTAGGTAGCTTGAGGCGTGCGGCAACGTACGTCCTAGAGGAATGACCGCCACGCGCAAGGGGCAACCCGCGCGCGAACAGAACCCGGCCTACAGGCCGACTTCTCCTCTTTCTGTTTTGGCACGTCGCGCGGCGCGCAGCCGCACACCAATCGCTGCGCTCAGTTGCGGCGCGCAGCGAGTCGACGTGGCGGCTACGTCGGCTTGCCCGCGTATTGCGCCACCAGTGCCATCAACTCATCATCTTGGTACGGCTTACCCAAGTACTCGTTGACGCCCAACTCGCGCGCGTGGTTGCGGTGTTTTTCCGCCGTGCGCGAGGTGATCATGATGATCGGGATGTGGCTCTGGCGATTGTCGGCTTTGATCGTCTTCGCGAACTCAAAACCGTCCATGCGCGGCATTTCGATATCGAGCAAGATGACGTCGGGGTTGTTGTCCGATAGCACCTGCAAGGCATCGAGACCGTCTTTCGCGGTCAGCGCACGGTAGCCTTCACGCTCAAGCAGACGCGTGGTGATTTTGCGCACGGTGAGCGAATCATCGACGACCAGCACTAGTGGCTTATGCGGTGCAGGCGCGGCGACGGGGCGGACGAGCGGCAGAACGACAGCCTCGGGGGGCGGTACATCTTCGGCTGGCAGAGCGTGTGTCGGTGCGCCCTGCGGTCGCTCAAATGCGAAGACGTTGTCACCCGAGTGCTCGAGATCGTGCAGTGCCTCGCCCGCTGGCGTCGCGAGTACGTCGGCATCTGGGGTGGCCGCCATTAGCGCGGGCGTTGCGTCCGAAGCAATCGTCGTCTCGACAACGTTGGCTTGCGCAGATTGAGCCGTAGGGACTTCAACTGCGGTTCGAGTCAACGTGGTCTCTGCTGATTGCCGCGCCGCCTCTGCCTCTTGCGTGATGATCAGGTTGATCGGATTGAGCAGGAGCGTGATCGTGCCGTCCGCCAAAACGGTGAGGCCCGCCAAGCCAGGCACGCGTGCGAGTTGCGGCCCGTAGGGTTTCGCGACGACCTCTTGGTTGCTGATGATGCGATCAACTTCAACCGCCGCCATTGCATCGCCAGCCCGGAGAATCATCACGGGCGATGTGCGTTCTGTCGATACGTCGTACGGCACGCGCGCCAGAGCACCGAGCGCGCGATATGGCACCCGCTTGCCCGCAT
>JAKPSO010000452.1 GCA_029571495.1 Pseudomonadota bacterium | reverse complement strand
CCGCGTTCAAGAACAAGGGCGTACAAGCGATGCTGGACGCCGTCATTGAATACATGCCCGCCCCGACGGATATTCCGCCGGTGAATGGCCTTGACGACGACGACAAGCCGATTGTTCGCCAAGCGAACGACGACGAGAAGTTCTCCGCGCTCGCGTTCAAAATCATGACCGACCCGTATGTTGGTCAGCTGATCTTCTTCCGCGTGTACTCGGGCGTGGTTAAGTCCGGCGACACGATTTACAACCCGATAAAAGGCAAGCGTGAGCGTATCGGTCGCTTGTTGCAGATGCACGCCAATGAGCGCGAAGAGCTCGAAGAGGTTCGTGCTGGCGATATCGCGGCTGCGGTGGGCCTCAAAGAAGCCACCACGGGCGATACGCTCTGCGATCCGTCGGCGCTTATTACGCTTGAGCGTATGGTGTTCCCTGAGCCTGTGATTTCGCAAGCTGTTGAGCCCAAGACGAAGGCAGACCAAGAAAAAATGGGCATGGCACTGGGTCGTTTGGCCAAGGAAGACCCGTCGTTCCGCGTGCGCACCGATGAAGAATCCGGCCAAACCATCATTGCTGGTATGGGCGAACTCCATTTGGAAATTCTCGTCGACCGCATGAAACGTGAGTTTGGCGTTGAAGCTAGCGTAGGTAAGCCACAAGTGGCCTACCGCGAAACAATTCGCAAATCGACGGAAATCGAAGGCAAGTTCGTCAAGCAATCCGGCGGTCGCGGCCAGTACGGCCACGTCTGGCTCAAGGTTGAACCGAACGAAGCTGGCAAGGGCTTTGAGTTCGTGGACGCGATCAAGGGTGGTGTCGTTCCTCGCGAATACATTCCCGCCGTGAACAAGGGTGTGGTTGAAACATTGCCTAACGGTGTCGTGGCGGGCTTCCCCGTCGTTGACGTCAAAGTGACGTTGTTCGACGGTTCGTATCACGAAGTTGACTCGAATGAAAACGCGTTCAAGATGGCAGCATCTATCGCGTTTAAAGACGGGATGCGTAAAGCTAACCCCGTGCTGCTGGAACCGATGATGTCGGTCGAAGTGGAAACCCCCGAAGACTACGCCGGTACGGTGATGGGCGATTTGTCGTCACGTCGTGGCATGGTGCAAGGCATGGACGACGTCCTGGGCGGCAAAATCATCAAGGCGGAAGTTCCGCTGAGCGAGATGTTTGGTTACTCGACGTCGCTGCGTTCTGCGACTCAAGGTCGCGCGACCTACACGATGGAATTCAAGCATTACACCGAAGCCCCGCGCAACGTCGCTGAGGCTGTCACAAAGGCGAAGTCGGCTTAGTTGTATTCGATTGAAATTACTGTAACTCCGAGCCGCCGACCGTAGCGGCTCCGTGCAAAACCCGTAATACGGTTGAGCGAAATTCAAATAAAGGAACTGAATCATGGCAAAAGGCAAGTTTGAGCGTACGAAGCCGCACGTAAACGTGGGCACGATTGGACACGTGGATCATGGCAAGACCACGTTGACGGCGGCGATCACCACGGTGTTGTCGCGTAAGTTTGGTGGCGAGGCCAAGGCCTACGACCAGATTGACGCGGCGCCTGAAGAAAAAGCGCGTGGCATCACCATTAACACCGCGCACGTTGAATACGAAACGCAGAACCGTCACTACGCCCACGTTGACTGCCCGGGCCATGCGGACTACGTCAAAAACATGATCACTGGTGCTGCCCAAATGGACGGCGCCATTCTCGTCGTATCGGCCGCTGACGGCCCGATGCCACAAACGCGCGAACACATTCTGCTCTCGCGTCAAGTCGGCGTTCCCTACATCATCGTATTCCTCAACAAATGCGACATGGTTGACGACGCAGAACTGCTCGAACTCGTCGAAATGGAAGTTCGTGAGCTTCTATCGAAGTACGACTTCCCGGGCGACGACATCCCAATCGTCAAAGGCTCTGCCAAACTCGCCCTCGAAGGCGACAAAGGCGAAATGGGCGAGCCCTGCATCGACCGTCTGGCCGAAGCTCTGGACACCTACATCCCGCTGCCTGAGCGTGCCATTGACGGCGCCTTCCTCATGCCGGTTGAAGACGTATTCTCCATCTCTGGTCGCGGCACTGTCGTCACCGGTCGTGTTGAACGCGGCATCATCAAAGTCGGCGAAGAAATCGAAGTCGTCGGCATCAAGCCCACCATCAAAACCACCTGCACCGGTGTTGAAATGTTCCGCAAACTGCTCGACCAAGGTCAAGCGGGCGACAACGTCGGCATCCTGTTGCGCGGCACCAAGCGTGAAGACGTCGAGCGCGGTCAAGTGCTGGCCAAGCCGGGTTCAATCAACCCGCACACCGACTTCGAATGTGAAGTCTACGTACTCTCCAAAGACGAAGGTGGCCGTCACACGCCGTTCTTCAACAACTACCGTCCACAGTTCTACTTCCGCACCACGGACGTCACGGGCTCGGTCACGCTGCCAGCGGGCACCGAAATGGTGATGCCTGGCGACAACGTGAAGATGACGGTGGCGTTGATTGCGCCGATCGCGATGGAAGAGAAGCTTCGCTTCGCTATCCGTGAAGGCGGCCGTACCGTCGGCGCCGGCGTCGTCGCAAAAATTATTAAGTA
>JAKPSO010000450.1 GCA_029571495.1 Pseudomonadota bacterium | reverse complement strand
CTATTCCGATCATCCGCAACATCATCGGACGCAAAGTGCTCCGTGGCCTGGGCCTAGATTCCGTGAAACACGCAGGCAGCGGCTCAGCGCCTATTCCGGCGGCGCTTATTGCGTGGTATCGCAAGCTCGGTCTCAACCTCGTCGAAGGCTACGCGATGACGGAAGATTTCGCGTACTCGAACACGTCGTCGCTTGCGCTCAATGCGCCGGGCTACGTGGGCTCGCCGATGCCCGGCGTCAAAGTGCGCATCAGCGAAGAAGGCGAAGTGCTCATCAAATCGCCGGGGCAACTCGCTGGGTACTACAAGCAACCCGAACTTGATGCAGAGAGCTTCACCGAGGACGGGTACTTCCGCACGGGTGACTTGGGCGAGCTTCGCGCCGACGGCATGTTGAAACTCACGGGTCGTAAGAAGGAGCTATTCAAGACCGGCAAGGGCAAGTACATCGCGCCGGCACCGATTGAGAACAAGATCAATTCGAACCCGATCATCGAGATGTCGATGGTGTCTGGTGTCGGGCAGCAAGCTGCGTACGCGATGGTCGTGCTGAACGAAGAATTGCGGCCCACGGTCGGCGACCCGGCGGTACGCGCGGAACTGACGGAACAGCTCACGGAACTTCTGAATTCGGTGAACTCCGAGCTGGCCGACTACGAGCAAATTCGCATGATCGTCGTCGCGCGAGAGCCTTGGTCCATCGAGCACGGGACGCTCACGCCAACGATGAAGATCAAGCGCAGTCGCATCGAAGCACAAGTCGAAGCGTCGGTACCGGATTGGTACAACACGCCAGGGCCGGTAATTTGGTTGTAGCAGAGCGTTGCGGGACAGCTTTTTGGCGGTAACGGCCGTGGAACGGTCATTACGAGCTTAATTTTCTGCTTATCAACATTGCCTTTTTCACGGCGCTAACGGGCACCCAGCGGTCGTTAGCGCCAAAAAGCTGTTTCAGCCTTCACACGTGGCGCGCGACGCGCACGGACTTTGCGCGTGCCGTGCGCTCACGATTGCGCACATAAATCGACGTTACCGCGCGAAGCGCCGGTTTTCGGCACAGCGTTTGCTTACTATTGCACTGTGTTCGTGCGTGGCCAATGGCCGCGCGGGCGCACAATGTGTCTCATGAGCGCCCTGCGCCCGTCCCCGCTGTCCCTTTTTCGTGATCCGTCGCCTATGTACTCCATCAAGCCGCCCCCCATCTCCCACTACGACGAAATGCTGGCTTGGTCCGGCGCGGCCGCGGCAGGGCTGCAAGTGCAGCGACAACTTCAAAGTTCCGGCGGCCAAACCCAGGCGCAGTCCGCCCGCATCGGCCCGCGCGAGCACTACGCACCGTACAGCGATTGGCTCGCGAGCACCGCGGAGCAATCGCTCACACAGCGCCGCGCTCAAGCCGACCTGCTCTTTCGCCGCATCGGTATTACTTTCACGGTGTACGGCGACGAAGGCGGCACCGAGCGGTTGATTCCGTCCGACGTCATCCCGCGCATCATCACCGCCGACGAATGGTCGTACTTGGAGCGCGGGCTCACGCAACGCGTGACCGCCATCAATCATTTCTTGGCCGACATTTATCACGACCAAAAAATCCTCAAAGCGGGCTTGATTCCGCGCGAGCAAATTGAAGGCAACGCACAGTTCCAGACCAAGATGATCGGCGTGAAGGTGCCGCACGACACCTACGTCTCTATCACCGGTGTGGACATCGTCCGCAATAACGACGGTAAGTACTACGTGCTCGAAGACAACCTGCGCGTACCGTCGGGCGTGAGTTACATGCTCATGAATCGCAAGATGATGATGCGGCTCTTCCCTGAGCTCTTCCTACGACAAACAGTCCGTCCGGTTGAACACTATCCAGCACTGCTCCTGCAAACGTTACGTGAAGCCACCGACATCGACAATCCGACGGTCGTGTTGCTCACCCCCGGTCGCTACAACAGTGCGTACTTTGAGCACACCTTCCTCGCGCAGCAAATGGGCATTCAGCTCGTCGAAGGGCAAGACCTATTTGTGAAGGACGATTTCGTTTACATGCGCACCACGAGCGGGCCGCAGCGCGTCGACGTGATGTACCGGCGCTTGGACGATACATTCCTCGATCCGCTCGCGTTCCGCCCCGACTCGGCGCTCGGCGTGCCGGGCCTCTTCCAAGCCTACGCCAAAGGCAATGTGGTGATTTGCAATGCGGTCGGCACAGGTGTGGCGGACGACAAGTCGATTTATCCGTACGTGCCGGACATGATCAAGTACTACCTCGATGAGGAACCGATCCTAAACAACGTCACGACATATCAATGCCGCAAGCCCGCGGACCTGTCGTACGTACTCGCGAACATGAAAGACCTCGTCGTCAAAGAAGTGCACGGTGCGGGCGGCTACGGTATGTTGGTCGGACCGGCGGCCACGGCGAAAGAAGTCGAAGAATTTGCTGCCGTCGTGAAAGCCAATCCGAACAATTACATCGCGCAACCGACGCTCTCGCTTTCAAGTTGCCCGACGTTTGTCGAGTCCGGCATCGCGCCGCGGCACATTGACCTGCGGCCGTTCGTGCTCACCGGCCGCAGCGTACGCATGGTGCCCGGTGGGCTCACGCGTGTGGCGCTTCGCGAAGGCTCGCTGGTGGTGAACTCGTCGCAAGGCGGTGGCACTAAAGATACTTGGGTACTCGGCGATGGAGCCGATGACGTAAGCAGCGCAGCCGTGGAGGGCAAGTAATCATGCTAAGCCGCGTTGCTTCTCACCTGTACTGGATGAGCCGTTACTTAGAGCGCGCCGAAAACATGGCGCGCATCCTAGACGTCACACAATCACTCGCGATGCTCGACCGCTCAGCGGACTCCGGCGGCGCGATGACGCCCATCGTCATCACCGAAGCGCAGACCGAATTTGCAGCGACCAATCTGCCCGTGAGCTACGCCAACGTGATCGCGTTTCTCGCGTGGGATCGGCAACATCCCTCCTCAATTCGCAACTGCATCGAGGCGACGCGTGAGAACGCTCGCGCGGTGCGCGGGTCAATCACGAGCGAGATGTGGGAGAACATCAACGACACGTGGATTGCGTTTCAAGAGAAGTCGAAGAACATCGATCCGATGATGACCGGCAATGAGTTCTTCGAGTGGGTCAAGGAGCGCAGCCACCTATTCCGTGGCGTCACCTTCGCCACCGCCCGCCGCGACCAACCGTATCACTTCACTCGCTTGGGCACGTTCATCGAACGCGCTGACAACACCGCGCGGATTTTGAACGTGAAGTACGCCGAGGAAGCGCCAGACAATTTCGAAGAGAAAGAGCAAGACAAAGAGACCGATTACTACCGGCTCTCGGCCGTGTTGCGCTCTGTCTCGGCGCTCGAGGCGTACCGTGACACCTATCGCGATGTGATCGACGCACGGCGCGTCGCCGAGATCATGATCTTCGATCCGAAGCTACCGCGCTCGCTGCGTTATTGCCTCGATGAGACGATGCTCGTGCTACACGAATTGCCTGAAACCAGCGGACGTATGGCTCGTCGCATCGCAGCCGAAATCAATGTACGCCTACGCTACGGCACGATCGACGAAGTCCTCGAATACGGCCTCAAGCGCTACCTCGCGGATTTCCTGCAAGACATGGTGCGCCTCGGCAACGCTGTCAACGCAGCGTACATGGAGCTGCATTAGCGCTTCGTACTAAGGCAAGAACGCTGGCGACAACAAACGCAGACCAATCGAGAACCAGCGCGCGTTGTCACCACTGCCGATCTTGTTGCCGTACGTCGTGTCTATTTGCACGCGATCTGGCACGATCCAAAAGCGCAGACCGAGCTGGAAAGTAAGCGTCCGCTGATTACCGTTATGGCGTAGGGAGACAAGCTCTGAGAATCTAGGCGTCCACGTAAAAGAAGGCGGACGCCTAGGTAGGGAGCATGAGCAATAAATTGGTGACAGTGGTCGTTAGTCGCGAGGAACTGGTCGCGAGGCAGAAGCGTGACGGGCGCAACATGTACGAGCCGAACGCACAGCGCAAGCTCGTTGAAGCCTGCCTGGTGCCTGGCGTGTCAGTGTCGGGCATGGCGTTAGCGCACGGGCTCAACACCAACGTGCTCCGCAAATGGCTGATCCGTGAACGCACGCGCGCAGAGATGAGCCGGCGTAATCCCGTCGATAAGCCTGCGCAAAGCGCGACAAAGCTTCTTGCGGTAACCGTGATCCCAGAGCCATTAACCGACACGCGGGTGAACGCGAACGAGCAGCCCTCGGCACCGGTGCCGGCATATTCGCCCCCCTCCACCGGTAACGCCGCAGGTCGGATCAACATCGAAATCGGCGGCGCACGAATCGTTGTTGATACTAACGTCGACGCCGAGGCTCTGAGCACTGTACTCGATTGCTTGCGCGACCCCCGATCACGATGAACAGTTTGATCGGGGTTCCGACGGGCACGCGGGTATGGCTTGCCGCCGGTGTTACCGACATGAGGAAAGGCTTCGATGGCCTAGCTGCGCTGGTGCAGAACCAAGTCACCGGAGGTAAGCCTAGCCCAGACAAAGTGGGCGGCTCCGAAGGCAAGAAGATCAGTCATGATGCTGCCGAAGACGTCTTCTCCGGCCACATCTTCGTGTTTCGTGG